>CAZBPB010000188.1:0-6402 GCA_964493565.1 uncultured Pleurocapsa sp.
ATCCAGGATGCACCCGCCGTGATCCATCGCGGTGGCAAATTCTGCGGGTGAAGTATTGTTTGCAGTGAACATAATATCTTCACCGCGCGCGCCTACGCCCCGGCTCAGCACCAGTTCGGGCACTGAACTACAGTCAAAACCAAAGCCGCAGTCGCGCAAAATAGCGAGGATACGCGGGTTGGGCAGCGCCTTCACCGCGAAATACTCGCGGAAACCCGGCGAGGCGGCAAACGCACGGGTTAGCGTTTCTGCCGTCTCACGTATTCCGGTCTCGTCATAGATGTGAAATGGCGTGCCAAAATGCCCGGCAACCTCGCGCAGATGTGGGTTCAGACGCGTTTTGAAGGATGAAGACATGGGCATAACGGGTATTCCTTGAAGGCTTGATCGTAAGCAATAAAAACAAAATTCGGACGCGCGCGCTGCGGTATATTTGCCACAGTCATCCATTATAGCCACGCTGCCGGCATTCCCGGGACTTAACCACAAGCATCCGTACCGCCCTAACCCGCTATAGTGTTAAATAAATGTGCTTCTCTATTAACGATTGTTTTGAAAAATGACGGATACCCTTCCCCGCACCCTGATTATCCTGAACCCCCATGCCGCAGGTGGCCGCGCGGGCAGGGTATGGAAAGACCTTGAGCCGCTGCTCTGGCAGGAACTGGGCGAACTGATGATCGCCGTGACCCAGCATCCCGCTGAAGTGGCCGGTCATCTGGATAAAGCCCACGCCATAGGCATTCGCCGCGTCATTTCGATTGGCGGTGATGGCACCAATCATGCGCTGGTGAACGCGCTGGCGCTGCAAAATGAAACCCTCGCGCCGCAAGAGCGCATGATCTATGGCACGCTGCCAGTTGGCACCGGACGGGACTGGGCGCGCGGCGCGGGCATCCCCACCCGCGATCTCAAACAGGCTGCCGAATGGATTGCCAGAGCGCAGCCGAAATCGCTCGATCTGGGCAAGATGGAAACCGGAGATCACAGCGAATACTTCCTGAATATCGCCAGCGCCGGTTTAGGCGGTGAAGTGGCGCGGCGGGTGAACCGGCAAAGCACGCGTCACCCCTGGACGTTTTTAGGCGCAACCGTGCAAACTATCTTGCAGTATCGCCCCGGCCTGATGACCGTGAAATTGGATGGCGAAAGCTGGTATGACGGACGAGCCTTTGCGCTGGTGGTCGCCAATGGCACTACCTTTGGACATGGCATGAAGATTGCGCCGGATGCCCACCCTGACGATGGTCTGTTCGATGTGGTGCTGGTCAAAGATGCCTCTCGCGCTACCATTCTCACCGCCCTGCGCCGCGTGTACAATGCCACCCATCTCACCCATCCCGCCGTTCAACATGCACGCGCCGAACGCATCGAGGTGCAAGCTGATGGCGAACTCGGATTGGAATTGGATGGCGAGCACATGGGTGGTAAAGCCATCACCTTTTCGGTGCAGCCCGGCATTCTTAATGTATTGATGTGAAGCTTTTTGGGATATCTCTTGCGATATTTTGCCCGCGTCACTGGCGGTATGGAAGAAATCGCATGGCGCGAAATCGGCAGGCTCTCAGGTATTCAACCCCTTGCCACTGCTAACCGCCGCCTCGACTTTGATTTTTCCGGCACGCCGCAAGACCTGCTGGCGCTGCGCAGTGTAGATGATGTATTTGCCTACGTTGGCGAACTTACAGACATTGATCACACCCGCGCCTCTTTATCCCAAATATCGCAGGGCGTCGCGGCGCTGGATTTTTCGCTTGCGCTCAACGCATGCCGCGCAGCGCGATTTATCCCAAATATCCCAACCTACACTATCACCGCTAGCACTTTAGGCAGGCGTAATTACAACCGTTTTGAAATTGCCGGAACCGTTTATCAGGCACTTGCCCGCCTCCACTGGTCGTATATTGAAAATGCGCCCGATCACGCGCCGGTTGATCTCGATATACGGGTGGTCGTTGAACAGAATGCCGTATTAGTGGGTCTGCGACTCGGCGCTCTGCCCCTGCACCGCCGCCCCTATAAACTGAACAGTATGCCGGGATCGCTGAAGCCGCCTGTGGCTTTCTGTATGTGCCTGCTGGGGGATATTCAGGCAGGTGATCTGGTGCTTGATCCTACCTGTGGCGCAGGGACAATATTGATTGAAGCGGAAGTGTTTAATCCGGGTATAGTGATCGGCGCAGACCTGAACGCGGATGCCGTAGGCGCGGCAAAAGCCAATATCGCCAATGCGGGAAGCCGCGCAAAAGTGCTATCTGCCGATGCGCGCCAGCTTCCCGTCGCCGCGCGTTCTGTAGATTGCGTCATCGCTAATCTGCCGTGGGGTAAGCAGGTCGCTTCCGATGCTGATCTGCCCGCGCTCTACAGGGCGGTTGCGGGCGAGGTTCAGCGAATACTCTGCGTGGATGGACGCTGTGTGCTGCTGACGGATAGGGATGATTTGCTGGTTCCGATCATCGAATCATCAAATGCGCTCAAGGTCACTTCGAGGCTGCAAATCAGCCTGTATGGCAGCCACCCATTTATTTACTGTCTTTCCCTGAATTAATGCCTCTGCCGCACTACTCTGTTTGGGACTTACGTCGGGTTGCCGCCTAAAACAACTGCCCTATGCTTTATAATGAGTTATCGGCTTCCGCGCAGGTTCTAGCGTAAGGAGCACGCAATGAAAACTGGCTTTTCGAAAATCATAATCATGGCAGTCTGTCTGGTGGCTTTAATCGCCGTAGTTACCCCGGCGGCTACCATTGGCGCGCAAACAGCGACTCCCGATCCATCTTCGCTGGTGATGATCGTCGGCCCGGTTGATCTCAGCAGCGGCAGTATAGTGGTTAATGGCTTCACAATCGCCCCTGCGAGCGCTTTTACGCCCTCTATTTTGCATCAGGGAGATATGGTGATCATCACCGGCTACCTGCTGCCAGATGGAGTCACAATACAGGCCGAGAGTTTTGAATTTTTTGCCGAGCTAACGCCTACAGTAACGCCTACTTTCACGCCAACTTTAGTTCTTTTGCCAACCGCCGCTTTCTCGTTTTTCGTGACTGATCCGGCAAATCCGCTGGCCATCACCTTTGTGAATCAATCTACGGGCACAGGCAGCCTGCTGTTTGCCTGGAATTTTGGTGATGGGCAAACCAGCGGTGAGCAAAATCCGGTACATGTTTATGCACAGGCGGCAACCTACATTGTGACCTTAACCGTGACCGATGCGAATGGTACAACTTCAGTTCAACAAGCAGTGCCTGTCGGCGTAGCGACATTCACGCCTAGCTTTACACCGACGTTTACGCCTACCGCCACGCCAACACTCGTCCCGACGGCTGCCTTTACCCCATCGTCAACACCCTTGCCGGATGATTGCAACCGTCCCGATCATCCTGTGGCGCAACGCCTGGCAGAAGCCTTTGGCGTGCCTTACGAAGTGATCATGGGCTATCACTGTCAGGGGTTTGGCTTTGGCGAAATTGCGCGGGCGTATTTGTTAGCAGCCGAAACCGGCGTTGATCCACAGGCTTACTTCGATATGAAAGCCAGCGGTATGGGCTGGGGGCAGATCGTGCGTGAAGCGGGAGTGCATCCCTCAAACCTGTCACCCGGTCAGGTCATCAATGGTCACTGGAATGATGAAGATCGGGATCAGGACGACGATGATCATGATAATGATAACGGGAATGGCAATGGGAATGGACACGGGGGACGCCCCGATTGCCCCGGCAATTCCTGCAACGCTCCCGGCCATAATGGCGGTAATGGGAATGGCAACGGCAACAACTAACGATCAGGGTGATAAGCAGTAATATATCCCAAACGCCGTGACTTTATCGCAAACAGAAGCGCGGCGTTTGCTTTCCTACAATCTGTTTCATTGTTGGGAATGAACTGCCGCCGAATCGGCTTTGGTGGGGAACTGCCGCAAACGCTGGAAACCGCTTTTTATCGCAATGTCAGCCATATTTCCCAAATATCGCAGAACGTAAATCTTAGGCTAAATTGGGGATATAAAATGGTTTATCCCAAAGATATCCCAAGTTTGGGATAAAATGGGAAATGTGCGATTCGGAAAAATTGTGTCTGGATCATGCGACAACGATCAGATCGTTAAAAAACTGTTATTACGCTAGTTCGTCAACCTGGGTGACGCGAAGCTCAGCAGCATCCAGTAAAGTCTGGCAGTGGGCGGCTAAAAGCCTGCCGCGTTCGAAAAGCGTTACACTGGCATCCAGAGTCAGGGTCGCCTCCTCTAATTGTCGTACAATCTGTTCAAGTTCCGCGTATGCAACCTCGTAACTTAAGTTTTGCAAATCATCCATATCCCAAACTCCTTTGCGGTTCTTACTCAACCCGCGCGTTTAATTCGCCATCCTGAAGCTGTATCGTTAATGCATCGCCAACCGCCGCATCGCCCGTCACTTTCACCACCGCGCCGGTAGCACTATTTTTCACCAGCGCGTAACCTTTTTGCAGCGGCGCCATCGGGTCGTGGGCATTTAGCACTGCCGCTGCCGAGCGCAGTTGTTCTTGCAGCAGCGCCAGCCACGTTTCCTGCCGGTTATCCAGCCGTTCGCCCCAGCCATCCACCCGCCGCCGCTGTTCGGCAATCATGTTGGTAGGTGAAGATCGGCGCAGGCTGCGTATCGCATCGTCCAGCAAGCGGCGCTGCGAATCTATAATGGCCCCGGCAATCTCTTGCAAATCGCGGTGGGTCTGTGCCAGCGATACGCGCAGGGTTTCAATATCCGGTGTCAAAATTTCGGCAGCGTTGCTGGGCGTGGCGGCGCGCATATCGGCGGCAAAGTCTACCAGTGTGCTGTCAGTTTCATGCCCCACGCCAGTGATTATCGGGATGCGGCTGTTTGCCACCACGCGCACCACCCGTTCGTCGTTGAATGCCCATAAATCTTCAATGCTGCCGCCGCCGCGACACAGCAAAATCACATCAATATCGTCGCGCGCGTTCAAGGCAGCGAGCGCTCGCACAATCGCAGGTGGCGCGCTGTCGCCCTGCACCAGTGTTGGCGAAAGGATCACCGTTGCCAGCGGGAAACGCCGACGCAGCACCTTCAACACATCCTGAAACGCCGCTGCTTCGGGCGATGTCACCACGCCGATGCGGGTTGGGAACAGCGGCAGCGGGCGCTTGTTCTCCTGATCGAAGAGTCCTTCCTCGATCAGCCGCGCCTTCATCATTTCAAACTGGCGGAATAAATCACCCACGCCCAGCGGTTTCAGCCGATCAACGATGAAGCTGATATCGCCGCGCGGGGCATACAGCTCAATTGTCCCCCTCGCCTGCACATGTTCGCCCACGCGCGGGCTGAAGCCGCCGTTGCGCTGTACGTTCGAGCGCCACATCGCGCAGCGAATCGCCGCGCCTTCATCTTTCAGCGTGAAATAGTAGTGCCCACTGCTGGCCTGCTTAAACTCAGAGACTTCGCCTTCTACGGTTGCGCCGATCAGGCGGTCATCTTCCAGTACCGTCTGGATCATCCGCGAGAACTCGCTGACGGTGTAGGTTCTGGGCATATCAAACATCAAGGGAAGCTGATCCATAAAACACTTTCTACAGATTGGAAACCTTCGGCCTACCCTCACCTATAATGCCTAACTTCCTCTCCCTAATGCCATTGGAGAGGGATTGCGCGGCGGGAAATTTTTAGGCGTCCATTGCTAGCAATATGCGACTTTCGCGGCATTTTATGAAACATTTGCCGCAAGCCGTTGGAACTCTTGCCCGAAGATTATACAATTGTGTTTTCATTGAAGCAGTATATCTCAAGGAATCGGGCATGGCTTTTCTAAACGCGCAAGAGCGCGCCGACCTGTTGGACGATCTCAAGAAGCGTAAGTATGGCAGCGCCAGGCGCAAACTGCGCCGCATGGATCCAAAGGGCAATATGGCCTATTTCCGCAACGCGCAAGCGCCGGGGCGTATCGTGACCTGTTTCATCCTCGAAGGATTGGGCACGCGCGTCTATTTGATCGAAATCATGCGCCGCGCGCCGTTGGGTAATAAAACCACCAAATTCCGCGCGAAATTCGATTTTATCGAAGTGATCGTTGAGCCAACGCCGGAAAACCGCACCTAACCATCCCTCTGTTCTTTCTTCCTCTCTCCGTACACGGCTGAGGGGAATGAGGGGTGAGGTTTACTCCACAGAAAGGCCGATTGTGCGCTATCGCCGCATGCCCATTGAGGTTGAAAGTCCTGAACAGACCGGCTATGGCAGCATCGCCTATAACTTGGCGGAAAGCTCGGTTGCCGATGTCCCCTTTCGCGATCTAAACCTGAATCTGAACGATCTGGTGCTGTCTTACGACGATCATCTCGGTAAGCCCGGCCTGCGTGAGATCATCGCCGCGTCATCGCCCGGCCTGCATCCTGATCAGGTCATGACCACC
>CAZBPB010000188.1:6412-7381 GCA_964493565.1 uncultured Pleurocapsa sp.
GCGGCAGCCCTGTTCATCGTCGCCACTTCGCTGCTCAACCCCGGCGATCACATGGTGGTGGTTTTCCCAAATTACGCCACCAATATCGAAACCCCGCGCCAGATCGGTGCGGATATCGAGTTTCACCCGCTCACCTTTGAAAATGGCTACCAGCTAGACGTAAACGCCCTCGCTGCACGTATTCGCCCGGAAACGCGTTATGTCAGCATCACCGTGCCGCACAATCCCACTGGCAGCATGATCCCTGAAGCCGAATTGCGCCGCCTGATCGCCATCATTGAGGCCAAAGGCTGCTATTTGCTGGTAGATGAAACTTATCGCGAGATGGGCTATGAAAGCATTCTGCCGATTGCCGCCTCGCTGTCGCCCCGCGTGATTAGCGTATCGTCGCTTTCCAAAACCTACGGCTTGCCCGGCATCCGTCTGGGCTGGCTGGTTACGCAAGATGCCAGACTGCGCGAAACCTTTTTAGCTGCTAAAGAGCAAATCTTCATCAATACTTCGGTGTTAGATGAAACAGTGGCCTATCAATATTTGCTCAACCAAGACGGGCATCTTGCCAGCATCAAGGCCATGATCAAAAAGCGCCTACAAATCATGCGCGATTGGATCGCCGAAGAACCGTTGATGGAATGGGTTGAACCGCAGGGCGGCGTGGTCTGCTTCCCGCGTGTGGTGGCTTCAGCCAATGCCGATATGGATCAGTTCTATCAAGTACTGCTGGAAAAATATGGCACCTTCGTTGGCGCGGGTCACTGGTTCGAATCAGATCGCCGCCATATGCGCCTGGGATTTGGCTGGCCGAAAGAAGATGAGTTGATCACCGGCCTTAACCATATATCCCAAACGCTGCGCGAGGTAATTGGGATAAATCAGTCATAAGCGACAGCGCATGACTTCCTGAAAGGATACTCGATGTTACGTACACTCCCTCAAACACAGGACGCAAAACTGCCCGTTCGCTTAGCA
>CAZBPB010000188.1:7391-7605 GCA_964493565.1 uncultured Pleurocapsa sp.
AGGGGTGAGGTTATGGAAGGCCATTTGTGTATTTCGCCGATTCTGAAATACGCTCACGCCTCGCCCGCACTGAGGACGATACAAATGTCGTCTGCAAATTTGGGATAAAGGATCATCACATGTTACGTACACTCCCTCAAACACAGGACGCAAAACTGCCCGTTCGCTTAGCAAGCATCGGCCTATTCACGCTGCTTACCGTGGTGGCGGCGCG
>CAZBPB010000189.1:0-7601 GCA_964493565.1 uncultured Pleurocapsa sp.
CGCCCGTTCTTCAATCTTTCTTCCCCTCTCTGTGCACGGAGAGGGGAATGAGGGGGGAGGTTATCATCAGGCAATATCCTCGAAAGTCCCCACTCCCCGCTTATCCTACGCGTTGCATGTTTTGCTGCATTTGCATCGTACGCGGCGTGATGCCTGCTGGTCGCCTCAAAACGGACATGGCTTATGTTATTTTCTGCTGCGAAAATGCATCCATATGGATGCCAACGCCCCGCAAGATCGTGCTATCATGCCTCTATCAGATTGCACCTTACCAGTAAAATGGCGAAACGTCGCCATAAAATACAGTTTTTGTCATGCTTCGCCAGCGTCAATCTTCCCGCTTAATGACGACGGTTTCCCTCAAATGGCGGCGAAATACGATATTTTTATTTTTCGCCGCCGCCATTTACTTGGCCCATTAGAGGGTTTTCCGTCATACCGTAAAACGTGGTTTTGAACTATTCCACCAGAATGCGAATGTCGTAATCGTTCATCCCGCTGATGCCAATCCAGAACGGGCGAACCAACTCGTAATCGCAGCTTCCCTCAGTTATGAAGCGTAGATGGATGATGTACGTTCGGGCAGTGTCGTCTTGATCTACGCCCAGCACTTCATGACGGGCATCGCAGCCGCGCCCGATGCTCCACAATCCGGCAATAGCCCGGGTGGGCACGCCGTCTACCGGGGCGAAATCAAATTCGCGCCGGGTGACGGGACGGGGGCAAAACTGGCTGTTATCTGAGCCATCAAACAGCGTACTGAGTTCTTCAGGGCTGCGCATCACAAATACGCGCCCTGCCGCATCGTATGCCGACTCAAAGCAAATTCCTTCAAAGACCGTGTTGGCATCTATAAAGGAAAAGGGCAGCGGCGTCCATGTTGGCGTGATCGGTAGAACATCGGTTGGTGTAGCAACCAGCTCTGAGAGTGTAGGAGTAGGCGTGGCTTCTGGAGCATCCCGCGTGCAGGCGGCGCAAAACAACAGCACAATTAGTGCCAAAAATAAAGCGATCTTTAATTCGCGGTTGGTTAGAACTCGTGGTAACATGACCTTGCACATAGGCGCACTTTCAAGGCAGGTTTCATTCGTTATGCGCATTCTGATCATATCCGATATTCACGCGAATCTCACCGCATTTGAGACAGTTCTCAACGATGCAAAGAACGATTGGGATTATGTTTGGTGCTTGGGCGACGTTGTTGGCTACGGACCAGACCCGAACGAGTGTGTTGATCTTCTGAAAACTTTGCCCATGCTCTGTCTTGCGGGCAATCATGACTGGGCTGCGCTGGGCAGGCTGGATATTCGCACCTTTAACCCTGATGCCCGCAAAGCCGTTGATTGGACGCGCAACACACTGACTCCCGCAAACACCGCTTTTCTGGAAGCGCTGCCCACTACTTTCGTCATTGGTAATTACACGCTTGCTCACGGAAGCCCGCGCGAACCTGTGTGGGAGTATATCTTAGAGCCGTTGATCGCGGCACTCAACTTCTCTCACTTTGAAACCCCGTATTGTCTGGTCGGGCACACCCATCAGCCGATTGTTTACGAGCAGGTGAGCGAGCATGGTGATACCGAGGCGATTTCACCTGTTTATCGGGCGCGCCGGCAGTTAAACGGACGGCGGCAGATTATCAATCCGGGCAGCGTCGGTCAGCCGCGGGATGCCAACCCCGATGCAGCTTATGCGATTTTGGATGACGAAGCCAATACCTGGGAATACCGGCGCGTGCCTTATGATATTCCCGCTGTGCAAAAGCGTATGCGTGAGAATGATATGCCGGAGCGCCTAATCGCCCGGCTAGAACACGGCTGGTGAGTCGTGGTCGGTAAACGATCTGCTAAAGAGGCTGATCTGTTCGATGATCTGACCGCAGACGATGGCGAACTGACCGGTGGCGATCTTACTGCCAAGATGCGCGACTATCTGGCAGAGATTTACCGGCTAAGTGACCGTGCCCGCGATATGGGTGTAACCGATGGGTTCATCGGCACCTCGGCGCTGGCTGAACTTAAGGATGTTAGCCCCCCGGCGGTCAACCGCATGGTAACCCGACTGCGGGAACTCGGCTATCTTTCCCACGAACCCTACAAAGGCATCCGGCTGACACCCGAAGGCGAACGCGAGGCACTCAAACAGCTTCGGCGCCAGCGGATTGTCGAAGCTTTTCTTGTGAACGTGATGCAGTTCAAATGGCATGAAATTAAGACCGAAGCCGATAGAATGGCGCACGCATTGCCGGATGTGATCGCGGATCGTATGTGGGAGATGGCTGGTGAGCCGGAATTTTGTCCGCATGGCGAGCCAATACCTTCAGCGAAGGGCGAGCTAATTTCGCTGGACGATCAGCTTTTGATCAATGCGCCGCATAATCAGCAGTTAGTGATCACCCGTGTACGTGCCCGTGAGCGGGATCGTCTTGAATATATCGCCGCGTTAGGACTCGTTCCCGGCACACAGGTAGAAATCTTGCAAATGGCACCTTTCAACGGCCCGGTTCAGCTTCGAGCCGGCAAGGAATACCGTATCATCGGTCACAACCTCGGCGAAATGATCAAGGTCAAGTCGGTGTGAATATCGCTATTCGCGCTGCTGAAAACCATGATGCCGATCATCTTTCGGCGCTCGCGTATCGCTCAAAAGCCCACTGGGGCTATGATGAAATTTTCATGCAGGGCGCGAAGCATCTGCTGACAATCACCCCGATGATCATCATGCTGCAACCGGTATTTTTGGCCGAAGTTGACGGTGAGACGGCTGGCTTTTACGGGTTGCGTGCCTGGCATGAAGAACCTGTCATTGAAAAATCAGTCGAGCTTGATTACCTATTCATTGAGCCGGCCTTCATCGGCAAAGGTGTAGGGAAAGCGCTCTTTGAGCACGCTGTGAGCGTTGCGGCGGCGATGGGCTATCGCACAATGGTGATCATTGCCGACCCGAATGCTGAAGTTTTTTATGAAAAGATGGGTGCAGCTACCTTCGCCGGACGCGCGTCCGAACTTGCTGAAAATCGCGTTCTGCCGCTGATGCGGTATGAGCTTTCGGAGTGACCCTCTTTGTCGCAAATCGTGGTCATTGGAGCAGGGCTAACCGGCTTAGCCGCCTGCTGGGAATTGGAACGGATAGGCGTTGATTATACGCTGATTGAGGTTAAGCCACGTTTGGGGGGTAGTATTCATACGACCCGCCAGAACGGGTTCATCTTTGACGACGCAGCTTTTGCTCATGAAAAATATAGTGAGTGGGCATTTCTGGAAGCGTTAGGGCTGCCCGAAGCAGAAACGCTGCGTCAAATCGGTGTGTACCGGGATGGGACACTGGTTGCTTTCCGGCGTGGAACAGACTCGCTGGTTGAGGCCTTATCTGCGCAGATAAAGCATACGGTCATGCGGCGTATGGCCGTGAGCAGCATCGGTTTCATTGACGATCGGCGTTTGGGGATATGCCTTGAAAATGGGCTGATGCTGGAAACAAAAGGCGTGGTCGCTGCCGTTCCAGCGCGTTATGCGGAACATATGCTTCGCTCACTCAGTATGGATGCAGCCTTGCGGTTGCTAGACTATGAATATGATCCTACCATCCGTGTTTCACTGGGGTATCATCGCAGCGATCTGATCACTTTCGATATTGATCAGGTGATGGAGCGGGCATCCGTCGCAGGAACCCCCCTGAAATTTCTACAGTTGTATGTGCATGAAGAACTGCCAGAACGGATTCCGCCAGAGCATGTGATGCTGCGCGCAGGACTGCGTTTGAGCGACACAGTGCAGCCGGGTGAGGCTTTAAAATTCGTGACCGGGGCAGTGGAAAGCCCGCAGCCGCTGGCGCACTCGGTAGGCTGGTGGCCGGAAGGCGATCCGTTGACGCGCTATTTGCCCGAACATACGGCTATCATGGATGCGCTTGAGATGTCGCTGCCACCAAATGTGGCGCTGGTAGGCAGTGACTACCGCGCGCGGCGGCTAAATGAACAGGTCGAACAGGGAATGGCGGCTGCGCGAAAAATAGTGGCCTGTATTTGAAGGGCAATTACCCCCTTTATCCGAAATTCACAAATTCCCTTTCATTATTTTCAGGCAGATCGCATTTAGATTCATAGTAGAATTACGCTTCAATTGAACGATTGATATACGGTTTAGTGGTGTCTTTTATATGCAGATGCCGGGTGTTTCATTCAGTGTTTATCTTGCTGATAGGTGTTAAGCAAGGAAATATTATCGAAATTGGCTATTCAGATTTAAGGGAACTGCTATAATCACTTATAAGCGATCATGATAAACGGCGCGAAAGACCCACCGGCAGTTGTCCAGATCCGTGATGTAACCAAGACGTACACGGAAGGCGGGGTCACGCGTACAATTCTCGATAAAGTCAATCTGGATGTTCACGAAGGCGAGTTCTTCGTCATGCTGGGGAAAAGCGGCAGCGGTAAGAGCACGCTGCTTAACCTCGTCAGTGGAATAGATCTGGTTGATTCGGGCAGTATCTCCATTCATAATACCGAAATTACCCGCCTGAATGATCGTCAATTAACCCTTTTTCGCCGCGACCACATTGGTTTTGTTTTTCAGTTCTTCAACCTTATTCCTACGCTTACAGTTCTTGAAAATATAATGCTACCGCTGGAATTGAGTGGTCAGTTTGACCTTGCGCGTAAACGCGGCATGGTACTTCTAGAACGTGTTGGGCTTGCAAATCGTGCTTCCGCTTATCCTGATAGGTTGAGCGGCGGCGAACAGCAGAGGGTTGCGATTGCGCGGGCACTGGTAAGCGATCCGGCGCTAGTGCTGGCAGATGAACCAACAGGTAATTTGGACGAAGATACAGGGGAACGCGTACTTGAACTGTTGTTGGAGATTACGCGTTCATCGGGGAAGACATTGATGATGGCAACGCATAATCCTGAGATTGTGCCGTTGGCCGATGTTGTATGCCGGATCCACGAGGGAAAACTTGTGGTCAGTCAACCTCATGTGGTGGAGGAACCGTCAATATGAGCCAGTTCGACGAACTTGCATTGAAGCAAGCCCTATCTGAGCTGCGCGACGTAAATAAAGAGAAACGCCGAACAGCCGTGATGAAACTAGGCATGATGGGTGGCGAAGAAGCTCTCCGCAGCCTGATCATCGTCGTTCGTAATAAGAATGAAGACCTGATTGTTCGCGGGCGCGCTGCGCTGATGCTGGGCAAACTGGGCGATGACCGCGCCGTAGACCCGCTGATTGAAGCGCTGCAATCGCCGGGGTATCAGGCACGCGTGAATGCTGCACAGTCGTTGGGCAAGCTGGGTGACCCGCGTGCGATACCGCCGCTGGTGAAGATCGTGCATACTGAAACCGATACCGTTCGCGATACAGCCATACAGGCACTGCGGCAGTTGGGATTTGACCCGGACGCACTGCCGAATGAGGCTGCTGACGAAATCCCGCAGGCATTTCGCAAAGCCCTGAGCGATATTTAGCCCATCTAACGCCCAAAATACGATCTCATTGACGGATGCCTACACAGGTGTCCGTTTTTGATTCCTGAGAATCCCGACAACCTGATACACTCGTCAAATTATTCCCGCTTGTAGGCTGCCTATGCATCTTCCGATTATTACCCGGCTTTCAGGGCGCTATATTTTTCGCAGTATGCTGCAAAGCGAGCTTTTCATCGCCGGCGTGGCGCTGGGCGTGGCGATGGTGGTGGCTATTGATCTCGCCAATAATTCCGCCAGCCGCGCTTTTGAACTGAGCGCGCAGTCTATTGCGGGGAAGGCCACCCATCAAATCGTTTCTGCGAATGGGGAACTGCCCTCTGAACTGTACCGTCAGCTAAGAAACGGCGCCGGGCTTGAGGCTGCTGCGCCAGTGATTGAACATCTGGTGCGTTCGCCGCAGCTTGGTGATAGGCCGCTGCGATTGTTTGGCGTTGACCCATTTGCCGAGCCACCATTTCGCAATTACCTGACCGATATAGAAGTTTCAGGCGAAAACCAATCCCCATTTGAGGCGCTCACTGGCTTTCTGGCAGTGCCGAACACAGCCCTGATCAGCGCGCGCACTGCCGAACGCTATGGTATACAACCGGGCGACGCTATCACTGTGCAGCCCGGCGGTAGACCAGCACAAATTCAGATTGTTGGTGTTCTCGTGCTGGATGGGTTAGGGGCGTCTGCGTTAGATGACTTAATTTTGACCGATATCGCCACTGCGCAAGAAGTGGCAGGGCAGCCGGGTGTAATCAACCGTATTGACCTGATTCTGCCCCCGGATTTTGATACTTCACGGATTACCTCGCTGCTGCCGGAGGGAGTAGTCCTGACCACGCCTTCAGCCAGAAACGATGTGCTTAGCCAGTTGACGGATGCGTTTGAACTGAATTTGCAAGCATTGAGCCTGCTGGCATTGGTGGTAGGCGTGTTCCTGATTTACAACACTGTCAGCTTTAGCGTTATCCGCCGCCGCGCAGTGTTCAGTATTTTGCGTTCTGTGGGGGCAACGCGTCGCCAAATTATGCGGCTGGTTTTAGGCGAGGCGCTGTTTCTAAGCGCGGTGGGCGTGATCATCGGGCTGGGGCTTGGCATCATTTTTGGGCGTTTTGCGGTGGGCGTGATTGCTCAAACCATCACCGACCTGTATTTCACGGTCAATGTACAGGGGGTGACGCTGGATGTGGCAACGTTGATCAAGGCGGCAGTTGTCGGCTTGCTGGCGAGTATCGCCGCTGCCTTCATCCCAGCATTGAGTGCCACGAATACGCCGCCCGCTGGATCGCTGCGCCGCTCGCTATTTGAAGAAAGTGCGCGCCGCCTGCTGCCTCTGGTGACTATCGGCGGTGTGGTTATGGTGATTCTAGGGGTGCTGCTGCTGCAAATCCCTACCCGTGACCTGACAATTAGTTTTGGCGGCCTGTTCTGCATTGTAGTGGGCGGGGCGCTGTTCACGCCGATTGTGCTGGACGTGTTGATGCGGCTTGCGCCGCGAATATTGACGCGTATTGCCGGGATACTCGGCAAAATGGCGCCGCGCGCGGTGTCGCGTTCACTCAGCCGTACATCGGTTGCTGTTGCGGCACTGACGGTGGCGGTCAGTGTGATCGTCGGCGTCAGTGTGATGATCTCGTCATTCCGCAATACGGTGACCGAATGGTTGACGATCACGCTTGGCGCAGATATCTATATTTCGCCACCGCAGGTAATGGCGGTGCGTTCGCAGGGCGATATTGATCCGGAACTGGCTGAGTTAGTGGGGGCTGTCCCCGGCGTTGCCGGCGTTGTTAGGGGGCGCAATGTGATGACGCAGGCGCCAGATTATCCTGATCTGCCGGACGTGAATTTGCTGGTTGCCAGCGGCGAATTAACCGGCGGGCAGCGTCCGTTTGTGTGGCTGGCTGATGGACTGACCTCAGAAAATTACTGGGATGCGCTGCAAACCGGCGATGTGATCATGGTCAGCGAGCCATTCGCATTTCGCCGCAATATCACGCCTGAAAACAACACCCTACGGCTGGTGACCGATGACGGTGAAATCACCTTCACGGTGTTGGGGGTGTTCTACGACTACGCTTCAGATCAGGGCAGCGTGTTCATGGCAGATAATGTGTACCGGAGC
>CAZBPB010000190.1:0-7536 GCA_964493565.1 uncultured Pleurocapsa sp.
GTTGCAGCGTTGTACGCCATCCAACCAGGGGTTGAGATCATTAAACAGGTGGGCGTAGACGCCATTCGTAAAAAATCGCTGCGCCAGACGGCGCTGTTGATCGAGTTAGCCGATCAAGCAGGTTACGATGTTCGCACACCACGCGCTGAGGACGATCGCGGCGGCACGATCACGATTTCGATGCCCCATGCCTATGAAATATCCCGCGAACTGCTGGCGTGCCAGATTTTGATTGATTATCGCGAGGGCGCTGGCATTCGTATCGCCCCGCATTTTTATAACTCGGATGACGAAATCCGACACACAATGGCAACTATTGACGAGATCATCATCTCTGGAAGCTGGCAAAAACACGGAGACAACCGCGCATTTGTGACGTAACCATGCCTGAGAAAACAACATAATGCGGTGAGCATCCGGGTGTTTTTGCCATGACTGACGCGATGAAAGCCTCATTATCACTTGATGATTTGCGCGCGCGCCGTGATGAAATCCTGAGGCTGGAGACGAGGCTACACTTAAAAGCGGATGGATTTACCTGTGCGGTTTGGATCCCTTTCAGCACAAAAGGTTACGGCGATGCTGTTCTTTTTAATCCCTATCTTGGCACTCTTGGCGGGCGGTTATCGCCATTGGGTGGCGGAGGTGGCGGCTGATTCGGCTGCGTTGGCTGCGCCGGAGGTACAGGCTGTGTAGGCGTGCCCGACCAACGCGGTGCGGTACCCGGCGTGAAGGTTACACCTGCGGGCGCATTTGGAGTGGTTTGCTGCGCAGGTTGGGCAGGCTGCGTGGTTTGTGGCGCAAAGGCTACTGGCGGCATGGCTACTGTTTGCTGACCGCCCTGCGTTAATTGATAAAAAGCCTGTAAGTATCTCAGCGTAGCTTCTTCCTGCCGATCCACCGCGCCCTGTTCTGCCTCTCGCTTGATAACGCCTAAGCGGCGCGAGATTTCCATCTGGATGCTGTTGGGGCCAGCAACCTTTGTGAAGTGCAGATTCTGATCGGAACCGACCAGCGAAATACGAATATTCCCGCGATCCAGCAGTGTATTGACCAGACCATGTACATCTGAAACGACGTTGTCAATCTGTATGATGCGAACACGATTGACCTGATTTTGCAGCCACATTGGACGGCGGTGGATCAGGGTGATAGTTTCATCGCCTAGAATGAGCAGATCATTACGCCAATCCCAATCTGAGAGATAAAACCAGATACCACCTACAACCAGACCGATAAGGACTCCTAGCGAAAGGATAGGAAGGTCAACATGGCCGCCAGCGCCGACCACCACTGTGCCGATCACCAGCACAATGCCGATAATCAGCGAAGGCAGCGCCACATGTGACAGCCAAACCGACCAATGCCGCCGGTAAACCACCTCGCCATCTTTACTCATCATTCGAGTTCGAGCGAAAAATGGTCCCTGTGGTGGGAAATAAACATCATTTTCCCGTTTTTGGGGTATCGCTGCCTGCGGGTTCGCTTCCCCGCCATCTAATCCCAGTGCGCGTACCACTTCCGCGCGGATAGCCTCTTCATTCTCAGCCGAATTTTTATTCATGTAGCGGTCACGCAGGCTGAAAATAGTCTGATTCACGTTTTCTGGTCGGACGATGAAGTCAACGTTTACATTTGAGGTTTCACTGCTGGACTGCACGACAACAGAACCATAATTGAATACCCGCGCCATTACATCCAGATTTGGAATTGACCATGTGACACCGGTAATACGACCTAAGGGAATTTCGCTGACCCTACGTTGAAAGGTAACGATTAAGTTGCGAACGCGCAGCACACGCTGGTCAGTGACATATAACGCGTCGTCACGCCATGCCGTGTAGCCATAAACAACGGCCAGCCCGGTGACGATTGCGCCAATACCGAAAACGGTAAGCCCCAACCACCCGGAAAAATTGCTGAGCAGCAGGCCAATGACCAGCGCCGCCCCGATGGTGAGAATGGGAATCCATATCAGCCGAACCAATGCCCACCAATGCGGGTGAAACACATACAGCAACACCTCATCCGGGCGTTTATCCGGCATGTACTTGGGTTTGCCGTCGTCTACTGCTGCCTGTGCCTCACCGGGAACGCCGGTATCTAGCACATCAGGTTGATTATCGGCGGCAGGGGTGTTGTTAAAACCCTGCTGGATCGGTAACGCCGGATTGTAATTGGGAATGCCGTAGCCCGGCTGCGGTTGAAGCGGAACAGTTTGCTGGCTGTTTACACGAATGCTGGAGCGAAATTCCGGCAACTGCGTGGCAAGCTGGTTGTAACGCTTGCGGGATAGGAACAACACATCGGCTGGCTCAACCACGCGCACATTTGCAGGTTCAACACCTTCGTTATAAAGCCCATTTTCCCCGGCAATTTGCCCTGCACGTATCTGCCCTACGACCGTTTCATTGCCTGAGGAGTCAGTTTGGGTAAGCACCGCCCGCCCGGAAGCGAAGATCATTGCCCCCTGTTTGGCCTGCCCCTGTGCAAAAACAAGGCTGCCCGGCTGAAAATGCAGTAGTTGGCATTGTGCCGCCACAGCCTGAAGCTGATCAGGCGAGAGAGATTGAAACACTGGAATCTGGCGCAGCAGCACCAGCGCGTTGAGGTTGGCAGACATGGAAACAGCCTGTCATCTGACCAATGAATACATCTATTGTAAACGGAAATCTAACCGGGCGGTGAAATTTAGGTCGAGATGAGGGGTAACAACTTTGCAATAATGTCATCTCGTACACCGCGGAAAGCCGCTAATTTTTCAATATTTGTACCTTTAATCGCGGCGGGATCAGGAAAACCAACATGCAGCCTCTGACCCTGCCCCGGCCAGAACGGGCAGTTTTCCTGTGCATCGTCGCACACGGTCACGACCAGATCAAAGGGTTGGCCTAAGAACGCGCTCAAATGCTTGGGATGTGCGTCATGAGGTATAACGCCAATCTCCGACAGTACCTCTAATGCATATGGGTTGACCCGCGCGGCAGGCTGAGTTCCCGCGCTGAATGCCAGCCAGCGATCATCATAACGGGCGTTGATCAACGCTTCAGCCATCTGGCTGCGCGCGGAGTTGCCGGTACACAAAATCAGGATACGTTGTTTCTGGCTGCTCATATTTTCAGGTGGGCTTCTGAGCCGTGATTCGCGCGCTGAAAATGTGTGGCATACCGGGCTTCCGCTCAACAATGCCCTCAGCGCTCGCTTTGTCCACCACCTGAATTTTCTCAAAACCAGCGAGTTCCATCAGGTTGGTATACTGTGAAACATTGATCGCGCCGGTCACGCACTCAGCCCACTGTGAAGAATTTGCGCGTAATTCTTCGCTGAAATCGCCATCGGTCACAATATCGCTCACACTGATGCGCCCGCCGGGCTTCAAAGCGCGGAAAGCTTCGTGAAATACGGCAGCTTTATCCGGCGAAAGATTGATCACGCAGTTAGACATGATCACATCAATGCTGTTATCAACTACCGGCAGGGATTCGATCTGACCGCGACGAAATTCGACATTATGTGCGTTCAATTTCGCTTTGTTTTCGTTGGCGCGCTGGAGCATTGAGGGGGTCATATCCACGCCGATCACGTAACCTTCATCGCCTACCTGTTTGGCAGCCATAAAACAGTCAATGCCGCCACCACTGCCTAGATCCAGCACCCATTCACCCGGCTTCAATCCGGCAATCGTGACTGGATCACCGCAGCCTAACGACAGTTCAGTGACGCTTGAGGGTAGATCGGCAGTGAGAGATACATCGTAAAGCTGTGGTGAACACGAATTACCTCCGCAGCAGTCGCCGCCGCCAGTTTGAGCGATGGAGCCATAACGCTCTTTGACAACATCATGAATTTGTACGTTCGGTGTATCCATTGGTGGATCTCCTATAAGGGATTGCGCCGCGTAATCCGGCGCGAAGCAGTAAACCAGTTGATTGCAGCACACGGTCACCTGCTGCTGATTCAGCGTGTAAAAGCGGTTGCGGCCTTCTTGTCGTACCCGCACCAGTTCTGCTTCTTCCAGCTTCTTCAGGTGATGGCTGACGGTGGGCTGGTTCACCCGACCATCTAACTTTTCGACCACATCGTTCACACTTAGCCACACACAGCACAGCAGTTTCATGATCTCTTGCCGCGTATTATCAGCAATAGCTTTGGCAAACGTGACCTGTGTTGTTTCCAGCATGGCAAAATCCATATATTGATAGCTATCAATATAAAGGTTAGAGGATATATTGATGATTGTCAATATGTTTGTGGACTTACCGTAGTTTCCCTGAAAATTCAGGCAGATCGGGGGTGTCTTCAGGGATTGGGCTGATCAGCGTCCAGCCGCCATCTACTATCAAATTTTGTCCGGTGATCTGACATGCTTCAGGCGAAGCTAAAAACAGCGCCGCCGCGGCAATATCTTCAACGGTGCCTGCGCGGTGCGTAGGGGTCACAGCCTGCCAGTTGGTTTCATAATTCGGGTCGTCTAGCAGCGTTCGCTCGGTGATAGTTGCGCCGGGGCTGATGGCATTTACTGTAATATCGTATGTGCCTAATTCCACTGCCAGCGTGCGCGCCATATGCTGAATGGCGGCTTTCGTGATGCCATAGGCACTCAAATTCTGGTACGCGGCGATGCCAGTGACCGATGAGGTTAGCAAAATGCGCCCGACGTTACCATAGGCGATCATCGCTTTTGCGCCGGCTTGCGCGGTGAAATAGCTGCCGCGTAGGTTTACGCTTACCAACCGTTCAAATGCTTCCGGCGTGTAGTCCAGAAAAGCGCCGTAGTTGGTGATTCCTGCGTTGGCGACGACCACATCCAATCGTTGATGCTGTGCTGCAAAAGACGTGATCACTTCACGGGTTGCAGAAACATCGGAAACGTCGCAAGCATAGGGCGTCACACGTTTTTCGCCTATCTCACTGTTAATTCTATCGGCGGCAGTTTGCGCTAATTCTTCCTGAACATCGTTTAGGGCCACCCACGCGCCCGCCAGCGCAAACGCCTTACATAACGTAAAACCGATACCTAGCCCTGCGCCCGTTACGATCACCGATTTGCCGCGAAAGTCACTCATTTTAGAAGCCTACTGAAGATGGAAATGTTCTATGCGGCGATTCATAGCGTGGGGAAATCCGCTTGTCAAAATGCAGCGATGTCAATCTAGTATACAAACATGTAGGGACAAGGCAGGCCGCCTTGTCCCTACAAAGATAAGCGATGATGCAATCAGCGTGTTTTACGCGCCGTGCCCTACCAGAACGACGGTACCGGCGTTGTTGATGGTTGCACAGGTATATTCGCCGCTCTGCCAGCCCGGCAAAAGTGCCGTAGTGCGTGGCTGACCAGTCGCATCACGATAGTAGAACTGACCGGTTCCATGCAGGCAGATATTCAATGGATGGGAGAATGCCGTCACCTGAACACCGCCCGCCGCATATTCAAAGATATCTACAGCTTGCCAGACACCTGCGTTGATCAGGTTGATGTCGCCAATTTCGGCGCCTTCCTGCTTATACACACCATTTTCCACCAGAACCCGGCAGAACTGGTACGGGTTGGCATCGGCGCGCACGATGTTATTGGTACCACCCCCAGAAGCGTACACAGTGGCAAAGGCTGCGCTGTGGGCTGTGCAGGCGGCGGCTGGGTTGCGCCAATAAGGGTTGCCGTTGGGGTGATGGATGGATCAAGCGTTGCTGTTGCCGTTGCCGAAGGATCAGGCGTGTTCGTGTTTGAGGGTACGGTTGTGTTGGTAGGCGTATTCGTAGGCGTATTGGTTGCCGTTGGTGCTGGTGGGGCAGAGCAACCAGTATCAAAGCCGGGCGGAATTGCCCCGCTAAACAGGCTAAAATTATCAACCAGCAGGCCATTACCAGCGGTTCCCGTCGCAGCCGCGCCACTTGCGCGGAACAGCAGCGAATCAACGGTGCGGGTGGGATTTCCTTCGTCAATACGGAAATAGTCTTCCCAACTTGTGCCCTGATGCGCCAGTACGCCATCAACGAATATACATACATTGTCATTTTCAGCGCCTTCATTTAGCGCCATGGTAATTCGTATCGTATGCGGTACTGAACGGTTAACAGTGGCGATAGTGGCGGCAGGATCGGAAAGGGGAGGCACCCATCCCCCCTGAGCAACAATGTAGTCATATACGGATAGGACTAAGCCACCCGGGGTATCTCTGAAATTCAGCCATGCCATGCGTGCGCCATCACCACGATCCGGGCTAACTGTAAAATTTAGGCCGGGCTGTTCGGCGCCGGGAATGGCTGAAGCAATATCGAACTGAGCCTCAAAATAAGGCTGGCGTGTGCCGCCGCCCATCCCGCCATTTTCGGCAGTGGTTTCGCCAGCTTCATCTGCTAATGAAAATGAGAATGTTTGGTCGCCAAAGCTTCCGCTGGTAACGGCGTTGGAGATACGCAAACTCCGATTTCCAAAAGAGGGGTAGCTGTAGGGTGCTCCGGTGTTATCAACAACCGCAACGTCGTAGCTGCCTGTTTTACTCCACCCATTTTGACCGTTTATGTTGCCGACGGAATAACTTTCAAAATCGGTGCCAGCGCTTGCCGCTTGAACAACCGGTGCGCGAACCAATAGGGCAACAGCGAGGAATACGCTTACAAAAATAGCGACGAATAAAAAGCGAAAATGCAGTTTGCTCACAACGGACTCCGAAATAAACAATAGGGGATCAAAAAACGCAACCATGCAACCATAGCAATAAAGTAGTAATTTGCCAATAAAAGTGTCTGAATTTTTTGTGAAACCCGGCTGTTGAAGCGAATTTGTCGGGAAATTTCCTGCCTAAAGGTTTCCATCAATTGCCCGACGCCATCTTGCGGCTATAATCTAGACACAAGTTTAACCTCTTGCAGCGAAAAAGGTCGGGCGCGATGCGACGTTGGCTCGTTCTTCTCATAACGACAACCGCAATCCTTTCACTGGCATTGGGAGTCGGGATGACCTCAGCAAATCCCGCTGCCCAGGCGACGCCAGCGCCATTAGGGCAGGGCGTTGATGCGGGTGAATTTTTCTTTGATGCGCGTGTCGATCTTGAAACATTAGCAGACGCGGCGCTAGGACAAAATATTCGCCCTGAAGGTTGGACGGGTGACTTTGATCCTGCTTCTGTTACTTTCGCTTCTGACCTGTGGTATGACGGCGAATTACTGGCGGATACTGTATTCGGGGCAGGGGTTCGCCCTGATAACTGGCAGTCAGTGACGGTCGTTTCACCGGAAGCGCTGGTACGCAGTGTTCGTCGCAATATCGAACTGATGGCTGATGAACACTTTGGCATTGGCTCTCGCCCGGATACATGGCGAAGCGCGCCAGTGCAGTTGTTATGTGATCGAACTCTGCTGAACACGCTTTCCATGCTGGAATTGTTCTACCGCTTTGAACCGATCACTCCGGATTCCGCGCTGAATTACTGCCTTTCACTGCAAGCCGAAGTAGACGAGCGGCTGAATGAGATTGTATTCAGTACGCCAGACGCCAATGGAATCGTGCGCGATCCTATCCCGCTGCTTAGCAGT
>CAZBPB010000191.1:0-7534 GCA_964493565.1 uncultured Pleurocapsa sp.
TCGTCTCTCGTAAAGCTGCAGATGCGCTCAAAGCCTACGAAGATATTGCGTTTGAAACGCTGCAGGGCATGGCGCTGCGAACACTGGTCTCTGCAACCGCGCTGCTGAAACAGAAAGCCCGCCCGGAAGAACTAGAGGCTTATCGAAAGATTGTCCGTGTGGTCTGCCAGCAGGTTGCTCTTGCCCACGACGAGCACGATATTGTCAGCGGTTCAACCGTCAGCACCAGAGAACAGGGCGTGCTAGACAAAATTGATGCCGTTCTGGCTACGGATTAAGCCATCCCTTATCACTTTCCAAACACGGAATGAAGGGGATAGTTCGCGAACCGCGCCTTTACGGCATTGAACTGCGACTGTCCGCTCTGAAAACTTGCTTAAACAAAAAACCCCTCTCTATGGAGAGAGGGGCTAGAGAATGAGTGTTACTTATTCCGCAGGCGTTAGCGAAATTACATAGCGGATACTGGTTGTACTCGGCAGCAAAACCTGCCCGCTAAAGCTGGCGCTTTCAAACAGTCCTATCACATCGGTGGCTGCGCTGCCGCCCATCCCTCTCATCAGCGTTGCTATTGGCTCAAATGTCAGATAACCATAGGCGAGGGTATCGCTCAAGCTAACGCTGGCAGCATTCTGGAAGGCCGCTGTAGCGCCAATGCCGCCATCTCCGGCGAGCGCCGCTTCAACGTAATCAGGCGTACCAACCGCGAAGATCGAATCAGTTACCGCAATCTGAACCTCAATCGGGAAAGGCGTATCATCTACCGTGATTGAGATGTTGGTGGCTTCGCCATTTACCAGCGGCTTTTCGGAAATCACAATGTTGTCTGCCGAGGAAGCAACACCGTCAAGGAATGAAGTTAGGCCATCGTACAACTGCTGCGCGCCGCCTTCAACATTTTCCGCTACAAAACTCAGGTTGAACGGGTTGCGCGTAGGGTCGCCTTGAAGGCCATTCGGAAATGCTGAATAGTCAATGCCTGCCGCAAATGCGCTCTGTCCGGTTGCCCAGCCGAAAGATTCTTCTAGCGTGCCGCCGGTCACCATCTGGATACCAAATTGCATGGCAGCCAGCTGGTTTTCGACTTCATCAAAATCTTCAGGATCCGCACCCATCTCTTGCATCATCTGCTGCTGCATTTCCATCACCGCGCTAAATTGCTCGGAAGCCTGCGAAATCGCCTGTCCAAGATCGGGGTAGAAGAAAACCAGCGCCGCATTTTCGGGAACACGCGCAGCGAATGCGGGATCCACCGCGCCATATTCGGGCATGACCATGCCAGTGCTCTCAGCCATGGCCTCAAGATCAGCATTCACCGAGACATCCATCGTTAGATTGTCTTGATCCAGCACCGTGAAGCCCAGCCCGACGCCATGCAGGCTTTCCTGATACGAGGTGAGCATGTCGCCGAAAATATCTACTTCACCACCCATCTCTTCGGTCATCATTTCGCTGAACGTGGCGATCATGCCAGCCGGGTTAATGAAACCTACTGTCGCATAATCACCGGCGGGCAGCATGTTCAGGGTATCTGTGAAATTGGCGTTTTCGCTCAACCGCGCCGAAAATTCCGCCTGCGGGAACAGCGACATATCGGTTGCATACAACAGGACGCTGCTGCCGATATACATGTAGCCCTGTTCAGTATTTTCGGTGTCTTCAGAGGGGCCAAAGATAACGTAGTCATCACCATCCTCGACCACGGTGAACAGCCCCATAAAGGTTTCGTTGCTCATCAACGCGTCTTGAAAGGCCGCCCGATCCGTAATGGACAGCGCGAACAGCATGCCGCTGTCGAGATCATTGGAGCGGCGGTCGTCAAACAGCGGATTGGCATCAATGATGCCGAACGCGCCAACATCGCCCAGCAGCGGCTGAATTGTATCGGCAAAGGTTGAGTCCGGGTTGCCCGTCAGCCCCTGTGCGATCTCGTTAAGTCCTTCGCCAAATTCGCTGGCATCTTCGCCTGTGGCATCGGCAATGCGCGTGACGAGGGATTCAATCTCGTCAAAAAACGCGGCATCAGTACGGAAGCCAAAATACATGAACGTGTCTTCAGGATAGAAATTTGCGAGGCCGGCAAGATTTTGAGTTGGAACTGCGAACACCGGCAGTGCCAGCATACTCAATGCCAGGATGAGTACACCGGCGAGAATGTTACGTTTCATTGCCACTTTTCCTTCCTGTGCGTTAGGTCACATACTTCACTATACGTCAAAACATCAGCGCGGGTTGTGCCACGTAGTCAAAGCGTAGCGCACTTATCGGTACTTACCTCCCCTGAAAATAGGGTGAATCGGTTAAAAGTCATGATCATAACCGGCACATTCCCCTTAACATCCCGCGTCCGTTTCACGCTTAAAACACTTGAGCATTACTAAGGTTAATCAGGAGAAAACCCCCATGAACTGCCTTGCTGGTCTGGCGGATTTACGCCGCCATCTCGATCTACAACCTGCTTCCACAGGCGACGATCCGCGTTTGTTCGCCGCGTTGGAAAGCGCATCCCATGCCATAGAGACGTACTGCGCCCGCCGTTTTGTTCCCTATCTGGCAACACTCACGCAGAATATTCCCCGCGCCGCGGCAGAAATAACGCTGCAAAATGACCTCTTGCAGGCGATCAGCATCGCTGATGAAAGCGGGATCATCGCGCTTGAAGCCGTCGAAATGCTGCCGCTGTCCGGCTCGGCGTCGGTGCTGCGTCGGATTGACAGCGGCGCCTTCACCGGTACGCTCACCCTCGAAGGCTGGTGGGGCTGGCACAGCTCGTTGGATCATGTGTGGGTGAACGCCAACGACACCGTGCGCAGCGATCCGCTCAGTTTTGATGCGACTGTTCTCGAAGTGCTGGATGTAGAAGGGGAAGACTCGCTCGGTCATACGCCGCGCTTTCAAGCCGGCCACCTGCTGCGCATCGGGGATGATCTGCTGGGCGTGCTTAAAGCCGACAGCGATACCAATTTACTCTCGCTGGAACGTGGCGCAAACGGCACGCAGTCCGTCACCCACTTACGCGGCGCGCAAATACGCATCTATCACCCGCCGCCTGCGCTGCATGATCTGGCGCTGCGTTTTGCCGCGTGGCTGGTGCAGCATCCCGAACCGCTCCCCGATTCCCTGATCGCCGCGCTCTATCCCTTCCGTCGCTTTTACGTGAAATAAAGGAAAAACTATCATGCCCGCATTTTCTGACGCGCTTTCCGCGTTAGCCGCGCTCTCCGTACCCGGCATCCTTCACAATACCGCGCCCGATGCCCTACCCATGACAGTCACCCGCGCCCATTTACCCATCTTGCTGGTACTGCCGGGTGATACGCATGAGCGCAGCCTCTTTGGTTCGCGCAGCGATGGCTTCATCACCACCGCGTTTCCCGGCGGCGCGCAAACGCTGGCGCTGCAAGTGACCCATCTGCTGCTGGTCGCCTCCCGTGATGACGGCCTCGGCGCGCGCTCACACCTTCCCCGCGTCATTACCCTGCTGGATGCCTACTTCGCCGCTCTGTCGCTCAACCCTACCCTCAGCGGCACACTCTATGAACCCACCCGCGTCACTGTTGAGCCGGGATCAGTGGTCTATGGCGGCGCGGCCTATCACGGCGCTGCCCTGCGCCATCTCTGGGTGTTGGGTTATTAACGCGGGATTATCTTGTTTCGCGCCAGGCACAGTAACACGGAGCGGACTCTGCCAGTGCGGGAACTAATCCATAAGGGCGTACATTTTCTACATGCAATTCCGACGGCGTAAACCAGCGAAATATCAGCCGCAGATCGCTCTCGATACCTTCGAATGTTGTCTGTGTAAGCAGCGGGCAATCCGGCGGAAACATGCAATCAAAATACAGCCCTAACTCGTGAAATCGCATTCCCGAATTTTCGAAAAAACATTCTCCGATGATACGTAGGTTTCCGACTTCAATGGGGACCTGAATTTCTTCAAGCATCTCTCGGCGCAGCGTTTCTCTAGCATCTTCACCAAATTCGACACGTCCCCCCGGCACGACCCAGAAATCATCAGTTTCTGCACGCTGGAGAAGCAGTCTGCTGCCGTGATAAATCACCGCTGCCGCGCGGTAATTGAAGCGACCTTCCGGCAAATCCACGCAGATCATTGACATTATTAACCCCCCTTGCATCGTAGGCTAATAATGTCATGTGCGCCGAAAGTTGTGAAATCCTAATTCAGCCGAATGGCTTTTACCTCCGCAAGTGCCACAATAAAAATGAACCGGCGCGCTCGACTGGGCACGCCGGTCACAGTTACGACAATGCGGTTCCGCGTGCGCTAGGGCACGAGTACAACGGTGCCGGCGTCAGGGATACTGGCGCAGGTGTAGCCGTTGGATGCGACACCCGGAAGCCAGGCGGGCTGGCGCGGCGCTTGCAGGGCGCTCAGGTAAATGATGCGGCCGCCGACCACTGCCCGCCAGGCAGATATTGATCGAATTGTTGAAATCAGGCCACGAATCGCCGCTGTGCAGCAGGCCAAATACGTCAACGGCTTGCAGCGGTTGCATCGCGATCACCTCTGGCACGCCAATTTCCGATGCATTACGGATATAGCGGCTGTGTTCGGCGATCACCTGACAGAATACGCTGCCCCGCGTCACCGTGTTATCGGGCACGTCTGCGCGCACAATGCTGTTGGTTCCGCCGCCGATCAAACTGCACAGCGGCGCGGTTGCCGCATTGATCTGTGGCGTGGGTGATGCCGGCACACCGGTGGGTGCGGCGGTATTTGTAGGCGCGGGCGTTGACGTTGGCGTTAACGGCCCTGTTGTAGTGGTAGGTACTGGCGTATTCGTGGGCAGCGGCGTATTTGTAGGTACTGGCGTATCCGTTGGCAGGAAACTACTGCAATCGAGAATGGTACCCGCGTAGCCCGCGCCCAGCGTTGTGAAGACATCCGCCAGCGACCCGAAGCCATCCTGCTTGTAGTAATGTGGAGCTGGTCCCACGCAGGTGGAGGTGAACGGCGCCGTGCCGAAAGGCGTGCTGTGCGCGACGATACCGACAGCAGCCGTCAGGTCTGGGGTGGATGCCCATGCCGGATCGACGTATACGGTTGAGGCCGGCTCAAAATTATAGATATTGACGCCGGTATTGAGCGCGTCAATGTAGCCATCGAAGTTAACCCAGCCGCCGCTGCCCGTAGAATCGCCAGAGACGACGTATAGGCTGGGCTGTCCAAAGCCTGCGGAGATCACGCGGGCGTTGGGTTGTGGTGCATAAGTGGTTGAGCAGCCACCGGGGTTAGTGCCAGCGACGATCTGGGCAAAGGTACGGTTGCAGGCGCCGCCGCCGCCACCATTTGCGACTTGATTACGTGTATCCCACCACCTGCCGGCGGCGGCATCCCACGTTTGCCATACGCCCACTGAAGTTGTGCTCTGCCAGTATGGCTCAAAGACGAGCAGCGAGTCGCTGGCAAATTCCCATGTACCGTTGTTATTAAGGTCTACGTACAGGTTCAGGGATGGCGCCGTGGAAGAACCGTTTCTGAAGGCCACGTAGCTTGAATAGCTGAGCGTCGAGATGCTGCTGAGCAGCGTGCCGGTTAGATCATGGGTGGCAGCCCAAATGCGCCCGCCATTTCCAGTCCCCGTGCCGCTTCCCGCAGACATGCGCAAACTGCCGCTTCCCAACGGCGGCACGCTAGGGCCAACCGCGAACGTATAGCGGCCTGTGCTGGTTTCTGGATTCGTGCTGGTATTGCCGCGCGTCACATAAACGGCCATCTGCCCTGCAGCGAGTGGAGTGGTAATTTGCTGCACCGTTGCTGGCGTGACAGTGACGCTAGGTTGCGCGGAAACGAGAGGGACGATGCCGCTCACCACGATGAGCAAAAGCAGTACAACAATGCTCAACAGGTTGAATCGACGCGGCGAAAGAACAGTGGAAATTCGATTCATGCAGACCTCACTTAATAATGACGAAATACTCCTTACTGTACCGTTAGTATACCCTTTATAACGTGATAAAACAGTTTAATGGACTCACCCCGATTCAGTGGAGAAAAGCTAAGAGAAAGCAGCCCACTGCGCGCGAAAACCGACAAGGCCGTGCACGTGTCCCTTCAAACAATTTTGACGCGGCGTTTTGTCTTTCGTTCAAACATACCCTCTCTTCAGCCGGTTCAACGGGTGAGGGCTTTGCATGGGCGGCTCTCCTAAACACCCGCTTTTTTCGCTAAACAACAAAAAAGGACGCGGTCGTAGGCCGCGTCCTCCAAAACACATGACTTGTTTTTCTCCCCTTGCCTAAAAGCTTGGGACGAGGATGTCCTTAAGCCCCTTGTTCAGAGAGATGGGGATTCCGGATGAGGGTATCTTTCTCGATTGTCTGGCGTTCTTCTGCAATCAACTGTTCGCGCTGTTCCCGGCTGCGCGGTGAATAGAAACTGGCGGGTTCGCCATCGGCGCGTTCTGCGCGGTGGCATGGAATGATGATCGCCACCGGATTCGCGTTGACCGCATCTGCTACCATGCTGGCAGCCCCCGGTTTCCCCAGCGCCGCTGCTATTTCGCCATAGGTGCGCGTTTCGCCAAACGGAATCTTCAGCAGCTCTGCCCATACCCGTATCTGAAACGCCGTCGCCCGAATGTCTAATGGCAAATGCTGCAGCGCGTCCGTCTTATCCTCATTCGAGCCGTCATTGATGTGGTTAACAATCGCCTCTACCCATTCGCAGTATTCAAAACGGTTGCGGCTGATATTCGCCAGCGGATATTCAGCAAATAGCAGCGCCTCAAGGTCGCCGTCGTCGTTCTGTGTATTGGGCGTATTCAGATGAACTGCCGCCACCCCGCGTTCAGTTTTCGCCACCAGCACCCGTCCTAACCGGCAGTCTACGATGGCGTACACGATTTCCATGCCTTCGCCGCCCTTGCTGTAGGTGGCTGGCGTCATCCCCATCTTTTCAGGAGCGCGTTCATAGGCGCGGCTGCTAGAGCCATACCCCGCATCATATAACGCTGCGGCGACTCCCCGCCCATCGCGCAAATGCGCCTTAAAGCGTTCCAGCCGCTTCGCCTCAGCATACTCACGCGGTGAGATGCCCGTCACCCGCTTGAACACGCGCTGTATATGAAATGGACTCATGCTCACATGCGCGCCCATGTCCTGAAGCGTAGGCTGATCATCGCAGCGTTCATCTATGTAGCGCATCAACCGGTGCGTTATCTCAACATCCTGTCGCGGGCTTACCGCTTTCACAGCAATCATAGGAACACGCTCACAACACGCAAAAGGGCGGCGCTTATCTTCGCGCGTTTTTGTTCGCGTCGAATTTCCCGCGCAAGCTGATTTTGACGGACAAACTTGATCATTTCACAATGGCGCTGCTCGTGTTCCCACAGGTGATTCGAGTTGACCTGAAACATCAAAGCCCTCCTTTGCCTAACGACGATAAACCCTCGCCGTTTGCGATCTTGCTTGTGAAGCGCGTTCTAATACGTTCGATAGATGAGTGTGCGGGCGACTTGTAGGGGGAAGGCGCACCTTCCCTTTTTAACGGATTGATGATCTTCGCGCT
>CAZBPB010000192.1:0-3970 GCA_964493565.1 uncultured Pleurocapsa sp.
TGAATATGCAGGCGAATTTACCCGGTTCGCTGCCCGGCCAATCGGTCAATTTCCTGCTCTTTGGCGATGCTACGGTGGTGAACACTGTGCCGCCTGAAGAAGCGGTGCTGCCTGCCGATCCGATTGCGGTGACGCTTAACAGCGCAGCCGCTTTCCGCACCCTGCCAGAAATTAACGCCAATCTCGCCGGAAGTGTTCCCGCGGGCGCGACGGTGCTGGCAGACGCGCTGGATATTACCGGAAGTTGGGCGCGCGCAGGCTACGAATCTCCTGCCGGTGATATGGGTGGGTGGCGGCCTGTAACCTCACTGCCTGCGTTTGACCGTTCGGCGCTGCCGGTGATCACCGACGAAAGCCGGACGCCGATGCAAGCCTTCCTCTTCCGCACCGGATTGGGACAGCCTTCCTGCTCGCAAGCGCCGAATCAGGTATTGATTCAAGGGCCAGAAAACACCGAAGTTACCCTCAATGTGAATGGCGCGGACATCGTTGTTGGCTCGACGGTAGTGATGACCAGCGTGACCGGCGCGCCGCCGGAGATTCTGGAACAGCTTGATCTACCCGATGATGTGATCCGGCAGTTCAATCAGGCTGAAGATCTGGCAGGCGAAGACCAGTGCGCGGTGATGCAGCTTACGGTGGTGAACGGTGAAGTTACGCTGAACGAGGGGCAAATTGGCCTGCCGGAAGGTAATCACGCCTATTCGGTGTACTGCGGGCCGCCGCTGGAAGAAGACCCGAACAGCCCGCTGGGGCAGGTACTCGACTTCTCGGAAATTAACGTTGATTTTGCCAGCAACTGGGGCGCATTCCGCACCATGACGACTGCGGAAATTGAAGATCTGCGCTCGATGGAAGAGATTACCGAAAGCCTGATCAATTACGAAATTGAATTACCTGATCCAAATAATATCCAGCCGGTCTTTACGACCACGCCAACCCCGACCCCAACCAGCGCCAGCATTGGATTTGTGCCTACGCGGACGCCGACGGTTGAGATAACGCCGACGATTCTACCGACCGAAACGCCGTGGCCTGCTACGCCGCGACCCGGCGCGGGACAGGCAGCATCCGGCAGTATCCCGCCTTCAGCCGCCAGCCAAAGCGCGACGGTGGGGCAATCGCTAGCAGTTGCCTTCCAGATGACGGTACAGGATCCCTATGGCGATCCTGTCAGCGGGGCAGCTATCACCTTCACCGCGCCCGCCAGCGGCGCATCCGGCACGTTTACTGGAACTGGCAGCAACACTGCCACCGCTGTTTCTGATGGCAGCGGCAATGTGGCTGCGCCGCAGTTTATCACCAATACGACAGCCGGAAGTTATACCGTCGTGGCGACTGTGCCATCCGGGACAGTGATGGGCGCAAAAGACGATATTGCTGTCAAACCGGCGGGGCAAGATGGCATGACGGTGATCGCCACCTTTGAGGTGACGAATACCGCCTCAAGCCCGGCGGCGATTAACGTGTACGCCGGAGACGGTCAGGGTGCGCTGTACAGCACCGCTTTTGGCGCAGCTTTGCAAGCGCAGGTGGTTGATGAATATGGCAATGGTGTTTCCGGGCAAAGCGTGAATTTCATTGCGCCGGGCGGGGCAGCCACCGCTAGCTTTGGCGGCAGCAGCAGCGCCAGCGCGGTGACGGATGCCAGCGGCGTCGCGACCTCGCCTGTGCCTACGGCCAACGATCAAATTGGCACTTATGCGGTGCTGGCAATGTCTGGCAGTTTGACGACCAGCTTCACATTGTCGAATCTACCGCCGCAGATCGTGGTTTCAGCAGGCTCGCCGCAAACCACCACCGTGAACACCGATTTCACGCTGAATTTGCAAGTGCAGGTGTTAAACCCGGTAGATGGCACGGGATTAAGTGGGCTGGATGTGACCTTTACCGCGCCGGGTTCAGGCGCATCAGGCAGATTTGGCGAAACGCCTACCGCAATGGTGGTGACAAATGGGTTAGGTTACGCCACAGCGCCAACCTTCACCGCTAATATTGTCGCGGGCGGTTATTTGGTCAATGCCAGCACCATATTTGGCGTGAACATACCGCTCAACCTGACCAACGCTGCGGGCGCGCCAGCCACCCTGACGCTGACGGGCGGTTCGCCGCAATCTACAACGGTGAACACACCATTTGCCAATCCGCTGGCTTTCCTTGTGCAAGACAGCTTTAACAACCCGGTTCCAGCGGCGGATATTACGATTACCGCTCCCGCAGGTGGCGCAAGCGGCATATTTGCTTCTACCGGCACAAATTCGGCTACGATCACGACGGACGCATCTGGTACAGCGACCAGCAGCACGATTACCGCGAATACAACCGCGGGGACTTATGACATACAGGCATCGGCTGGCAGCGCATCTACTTCATTCCAACTCACTAATGCGCCGGACGCGCCGACCACCATGAACTTGATCAGCGGCACGCCGCAAACGGGACAGGTGAACACTGTCTTTGGCGCGCCATTTGTGGTGCAGCTTCTGGATGCCTATGGCAACGTAACGCCGGGGATCAATGTGACGTTTACCGCGCCAGCAAGCGGGGCGAGCGGCACATTCCTGAGCAGCGGCGGTGCTTCAGAAATAGTGGCGACGGATGGTGGCGGTACGGCGACTTCTGGCAGCTTCCAGTCGAACACGGCTGTCGGTAGTTATTCCGTGACTGCCAGCCCTGGCGCGCTTGCGCAGAATTTCAGCCTGACGAATACACCCGGCAGCCCGGCGGCGGTGATCCAGTTACAGGGCGACGGGCAGGCAGTTACCGTGAACACCGCCTATGGAACGGCGCTGCAGGTGCGCGTGGAAGATGCATTTAGCAACGTGATTCCGGGTACAAATGTGACGTTTACCGCGCCGGGTTCGGGCGCTAGCGTTAGCTTTGGCGGGTCAAACATCGTGGCGACAGACGGCGGCGGCGTGGCAGCCGCACCGGCAATGACCGCGAATACTATCGCGGGCGCATTTGTAGTTTCCGCGACGGCAGGATCGGCATCAACTAGCTTCAACCTGAACAATACGCCAGACGTACCCGCCGCACTTTCGATTACAGGCGGCAACAACCAGACTGCCAGCGTGGGTGCTGCGTTCGGCGCGCCCCTGCAAGTGCGGATCACCGATGTTTACGGAAATGGTGTGCCGGGACAAACAGTGACCTTCACTGCGCCGGCTTCTGGCGCTTCAGGCACCTTCAGCAGCACAGGCACCAACACTCAGACGGCGAATACCGATGCTTCCGGTTTTGGGACTAGCTCAACCTTCACGGCGAACGGCATCGCTAGCGGGTACAGCGTTAGCGCCAGCTTAGGCGCGCTGATGCAAAACTTCAGCATGACCAATACTCCTGGCACACCCGCCACCCTGACGATTACCGGCGGTGATCTGCAGAACACACTGGCTGGCAGCGCATTCTCGCAGCCCCTCCAGGGGCAAATTACCGATTCCTTTGGCAATGCTGTGGCAAACGTTCCGGTCACCTTCACGGCACCGGGCAGCGGCGCATCTGCGAGATTTGCCAGCACGGGAACAGCTACCGAAACAGTGAATACCAATGCGGCTGGCATTGCTACATCGTCTACGCTTACGGCAAATTGCGCTCCTGGCATGTATGGCGTTATTGGCTCGTCGCCGGGTGTAGGTTCCGTGAGCTTTGACATTACCAATGATGCAACGTCGAGTAACGTCACCAATCTGAATGATAATGGCCCGGGCAGCCTTCGCTCAGCGATCTGCGGCGCGCTGCCTGGCAGCACGATTACCTTCAGCGTGACCGGCACGATCACCCTGACCAGCGGGCAGATCGGCATTAGCAGAAACCTGACCATAGACGGGCCGGGGGCTGGACTGCTGACGGTAAGTGGAAATAACGCCAGTCGGATTTTTGGGATTAGCGCAGCGGTCACGATTCAGGATGTGCGCATGACGCAGGGGCATTCGGGCACGTTTGACGGCGGCGCGATCTATGTGACCAA
>CAZBPB010000192.1:3980-7526 GCA_964493565.1 uncultured Pleurocapsa sp.
ACTTACGCTGAACAGCGTGCAGGTAGATAACAACACGACAGGCGTGGGCAGCTCATGCTGTGAAAAAGGCGGGGCTATCTTTAGCCAGGGCAACCTGACGATTGCCAACAGCGGCTTCTATAACAATACTGCCAATCAAATGGCAAGCGTGATCGTCGTCTGGTCGGATGGTACAGGATTGAACATCACTGGTAGTTGTATTGTGGGCAATGTGCTGGCAGGAAGCGGCAACGGCTTAGCGGTGAGAAGCTTGATTGGCGGCACGGTGAGCGGTAACTGGTGGGGCAACAGCGGCGGGCCGGGCGTTGGCGGCGCGAACAATACGAATCCGGCGGATGCGACATTTGCGACCAGCCCGATTGTTGGCGTGCCGGGGTGTTAAAAGCATTTTGTAAAGGGCGGTTCGCGAAGCGCCCTTTACTTTTCGGTGATGGCGTAATCCTTAGGCAGAGGGTGTACTTGCTGATCTGCGTGGTACCATGCCTAACTGCGCCATCTCCCAATCCAACGTGGGCGGAATACCAGCTTCCAGTGAACGCGGGTTGAAGCCAAGCTCCTTGCGCGCCTTCGCATTATTTCCCAGATAAGTGACACCCGCCGCCACCCGCAAATATTCGGAACTGTAGTTTTCTGATACTGGCGCTGCCGCTTCGACAATCCCCATAAACGAGGACATGAATTTCAACATGACAGGGCTGGACTGCGGCGGCATTTTGATGCCGGTATACTTTTCCGCGATTTTGAGGGTGTTCACCAGCGTGGCTGAAGGGCCGCAGATGATATAGGATTCACCGACTTCTCCCTTTTGCATGGCGAGAATATGCCCGTCTACAATGTCATCCACATATCCCCAGCTATAGGCTGTACGTTTAGGGACGGTGGTCAGGCTGCGTCGCAAATAGCCTTTCCAGATATCGTGCGCCGGGCCGCCATCGCCGGGGCCGTAGACCATGCCGGGCTGCACGATGGTCAGCGGCAGGCCATGTTCGATGAACTCTTCCGCCACTTGATGCGCCAATGCTTTGGTGCGGTCGTATTCGCTAAGGTGCTTGCCTGTATAGCGGAAGGTTTCATCCAGTTCTTTGCCGTGGGAATCAGAGTTGACGGCGAGGGTGCTGGTATACACCCCCTTCACTACGCCGGTTTCGCGCATCACGTCAAACACGCTGCGCGAGCCTTCCACGTTGACCGGCACAGCCTGCGATTTGTCTTTAACGCCAACTTTGTACCATCCCGCGACGTGAAATACACCTTCACAGCCCGTCATCGGCTGGCGCAGGCTGTACTTATCGGTAATATCGCCCTGAAAAACGATCACGCCTGCTTCTTCAAGTTCATGCGCTCTGGCAGGATCTCGAACGACGGCAACCACCTCATGGTTCAGGTCAATCAGCTTAAGCGCCAGCTTTTTGCCGATAAAGCCGGTCGCGCCGGTCACCAGATAGCGCATTGTTCACCCCCCGCCAGCGTGCTGCGCCACAAGCATAACGCGATTTTATGAAGATGTAATGGTTATCGAGATTTAGTCTGCTAGATGCCAGCGTTGCGCCCTAAAAAACACCCTGACCAGTGTGGGGGACTGGTCAGGGTGCGTCAAAAGGAGTGAGGACTGCTCCCGCAAATGGGCGGGAACAATCACCTAATCCGCTGGTAGTACCGGGATAGTCACTTCCGGCATCTCTCCTACCAGTGAATTGAGGAAAGCGAGGATGTAAAACACTTCGTCGTCGGTCAGTTCGCGATTGAGCTGGACACTGGCCATTGTGCGAATGGCTTCATCCAACGTTTCGGCGCTGCCGTCGTGGAAGTAGGGAGCAGTTAATGAGATGTTGCGCCACGTTGCCACGCGGAACAGATATTCATCGGTTTCTTCGCCCGTGACTGTTGCCCGACCAATGTCATCACCGTGGGTGAAACGCATCAGGTTGCCGGTTGAAAGCATCGCGCCGTTATGACAGGCAATACAGCCTACCTGTACGACAATTTCCATGCCGCGCCGCGCATCTTCCGAGAGTGCATCGGTTTCACCGCGTAGATAGCGATCCAGACCGTCGTTGGGGGTGATCAGCGTGCGCTCGAAGGCGGCGATTGCCCGAACGATGTTGTCAAAGGTGATCGGATTTTCCTCACCGGGGAAGGCAGCTTCAAAGTAAGGTAGGTAGCCCTGAATAGAGGCAATACGCTCAACCGCGATATCGGCTGGCTGATTCATTTCCACCGATGCTTGAATCGGGCCTTCAGCCTGTTCCTCAAGGCCGGTTGCGCGGGCATCCCAGAATTGCAGGTCAAAGAAAGCGGCATTTAGCACCGTTGGCGCGTTGCGTCCGCCCGTTTGAAAATCGTGGCCCAAAGACGTGGGCAGGCGGTCTGTGCCGCCAAGGCTAAGGTTATGGCAGGTGTGGCAGGAAATCACGCCGCTGGATGAGAGACGAGGCTCAAAGAACAGCATCCGACCCAGATCAATTCGTTCTGGCGTAGAGGGGTTATCTTCAGGTTCAGGCGCAATATCAGGAATGGTGGCGAAAACCCCCTGCACCACCTGAGGGCGTGGTTCCGTCGTTTCCTGCGCGGCAATCATCACAGCACTAACAATAAACAAAACGCCAAGCAAAGGTATAGCAATCCAGAAATTCTTTTTCATTGCCCCCTTCTTTCCTCTGCAGCGGCATGCAAATGAATTTTGGGAAGCCATCAAACTGCGAATGATGCTTCATAAAAAGATTGTACAATTTGTCACAAAGCAATACGGGTGATAAACATCACCTTGTAGTCGTGATGAATGACACTGTTACCCGGTTGTTGAGAGAAGGAGAAGCAGATAGACGGCTAGACGGCAGCGGCTTCCGGCAGTACCGCGCCAGTTTCGATGACTGGCAGCAGGGCTGCTTCAATGTCTGCCAGCGATTCGGCGCGCACCAACCGGTCACGAAGTTTCGCCGCGCCGGGAATGCCGAGATGGTATTTGGTAAGCTGACCGCGCAGTTCGCACACGGCGGTGTATTCGGGGTGCTGCGTGGTTTCCAGCGTAATTTGCGCGTGGCGTAAAGCAGCGGCGGCGCGTTCAGACGGGGTGGGCGGCGGCAAATGTTCGCCGGTTTGCAGGTAATGCCAGACCTGCGGAAAGACCCAGTGATTACCCAACGCGGCGCGCCCGATCATGACGGCATCGCAGCCGGTCTGGTTGAACATGCGCTCTGCATCTTCGGGGGTTTCCACATCGCCATTGCCGATCACGGGGATGGATACGGCATCTTTAACCTGCCCGATGACATCCCAGTTCGCTTGCCCGGTGAAACCCTGCTGCGCGGTTCGGCCATGTACGGCGATGGCTTTCACGCCAGCATTTTCGGCGGCTTTAGCGAAAGGGACGGCGGTCAGTTCATCTGGAGTCCAGCCCGCGCGCACCTTGACGGTCACGGGAATATTGACCGCGTTCACGACAGCGCGCACGACCGTCTCAGCAGTGCATACATCGCGCAGCAGCGCCGCGCCCGCGCCCTGCTTAGCGACTTTTGGCACCCAGCAGCCCATATTGATGTCCACAAT
>CAZBPB010000193.1:0-7512 GCA_964493565.1 uncultured Pleurocapsa sp.
CTTGACCGGATTACGTGAGGCAACCACCAGTTTCAGCACGATCAAAATCCTATCAGCAGCTTGAACAGGGCGAATAAGCCAAAGGCGAAATGCGCGGCAATTGCTGAGCGGGTGCTGCCCGTAACGGCGCGCACAATGCCGAACACCAGCGCTGCTAAAAGCGGTACTGCGCCGCTGTACCACAGCGAGGCAAAAGTATTGATATCGGGAAACACAACAGCGTAGGCCGCCGGATAAATCAGCAGGTGAAAGACCGCGCTGGCAGCCGCCGTCACGATCAGACCCGGCCATGCGCCAAAACCGGCCCGCAGCACCGGCAGCGCAATCCCGCGAAACACCAGTTCTTCAGCAAGCGGCTGCACCAGCAGCAGAAAAACGCCAGAGATCACTAACAGCGCGGTGTTTTGCCGTTCGACGCTGGCGCTAAGAAGTGCCGGCGCGGGCAAAAACTGACCGGTGACCAGCAAACTGAGCAGATCTATCGCTAATGCCAGCCCGAAGCTGATGAAGATGATGAACAGCAGCGGTGTCGTACCCGCGTTGAGCTTAAGGGCCGCGCGTTGTTCTGGCGTTTTGCGCGATTGAAACACGAATATCGTGGTGATAATGCCACCGATCACCCATCCGGCAATTAGCGCGATAGTTTGTCCGCCCAGCCAGATTTCCGCCGCGAACGTACCACCGATGAAAGCAAGAATCGCCACTACAAACGCCACTAGCACCGAAGTCAGGCTCCAGGGTGGGGCGGGTTCAATGGCGCGAAGGCGCTGCATCAGTGAAGGGCGTGGTTTAGAAACGGTCATAAGGATTCTCGATTCACTGCTGCCGCCATGCTTCAAACTGGCGGCGGGATATACGCTGGTAAATGCCGGTGATTGGCAGCACACGGTTGATCAACATCATCAGGCGAAACAGGAAAGAGGGCTGCACGCTGTGATGATCATTTTCGATGCCGCGCAGAATTTTCTCAACCAGATAATCCGCCGATTGCGTCGGCTGCGGCAGGGGCGCAGTTTTACTGGCGGCATTCTCGAAAAAATGGGTACGGGTGGCAATCGGATACACGATCATTAAATGGGCATTCGGCGGCCTTTCCAGCCTGTAAGCATCGGCAAAACGATCCAGCGCGGATTTGGTGGCGCTGTACAGGGAATATCCTGCCAGTCCCAGCTTTGCCATTGCCGAAGCCGTGATCACCGTCAGATATGAGCTGCCACCTGCGTGCAGTTCGGCCATTTTTGCTACCGCGTAGATTGGCGATATGGTATTCACCCGAAAAATTCTGGCAATATGCTCCCAGTTCGCGGTATCGAAGGCCTCATAATATGCAAAACCCGCATTAGCGACGAAGATATCAATACCACCCATCTCCGAAACTGCCTGCGAAAACAGGGCATCAAGCGCATACGAATCGCCCATATCACCGCAAAAAAACGTGATCGTGGCAGCCGGGTTAATCAGCCCGTCAACAGCCGCTTTTAACGCTTGTTCGTTCAGGTCGGCGGCAACCATCTGACAGGAACACGCTGCAAGGCGGTTGAGCAGGGCAAAGCCGATACCGCTTGCCGCACCAGTCAAGACGATCCGGCTGCCCTCAAGCCTCATTCGCTGCCTGTGATGGTTCAGCTTCGATAAACGGGATAGGGAAGGTGATCTTGAATTTATCCAACTTGACTGCGCCAAGCGGGGTCATGCCGCTGAGATCAGGAATATGAACGCCGTCGCCGCTTAGCTTTACGCTGGTCAGCCATTCAATGCCCGCGCTCACTGCCAGCTTGATGAAAAAGGTCTGCCCCTGCCAGCGCTGCATCAGCGTGATCGGGAACAGCCCGGTGTTTAATGGCATTCTGAACAACCCGGCTTTCGTCGTTAGTTCGGCAATTTGCGCGCCGTCCAGCGAAGCGGTGAGATGATCTTCGCCCGTAGACAGTATTTCAACTGTGAAATCGGCGCGGTCTTTGGGAATACCCCAGTTGGCGCGCCCGCTGATCACGCTTTGCCATGTTGAGACGAATATCTGGCTAATCGAGTAAAACTTCTTAATTTTCCCCTTTCGCGGCACTTCAAATTTGCCGGGGATGTACAGTAATTCGCTGTACGCGCCAACCGGTGACGATTTGTAATTCATCCACGCAATCGCGCCAGTGCCACCGCGCCATGTGCCGGCCAGTTCATCCCGTTCAACCACCCCATGCGGGTCATCCGGTGGAAACCTGTAAAACACAACCCAGCCATCGCCAGTTAACTTCCACGGGGGCGGCGATACTGGTAGTTCGGGTGGGGACATAAAACCTGTTGCTTGCGGCTGTGTTTCGTCTGGAGCAGACATCGCTTACCTTACAATGCGCGGGCGTAATGCCACCATTGTAGCGAAACGTCGCCAGATTATTGAGTCTGTGTTCGGGTTATCGGCAGGCGAATCGCTCATGCCGCGCAGTATCAAGACGCACTAAGGTCTTGCCTGAATGCTTCGCCACCAGATGCCCGGCAGCATACGTAGTTTTTTTGCGGTGCTTATGTAAGCGCGGTGACTGAACACGTTGTAATCGCGCGATTCAATGTCTGAGAGAATCGCGCCATAGAGATCAGCGGCGGCCATAATCGCCAGCCGTCCATCGCGATTAAGCAGGCGAATACCCGGCTTGCCATCTTTGAGAAGCTGCCGCGTGCGTTTAATTTGAAAGCGCATGAACTCGCGCCAGCGGTTATCGCACGTGCCCGATTGCGTCATACGTTCAAGATCTGTTTCAGCTAGCCCGTATGCCGCCAGTTCATCGGTCGGCAGGTACAAACGACCCGCGCACCAGTCTTCAGCCACATCCCTCAAAATATTGGTCAACTGCAATCCCACGCCCAGTTTTACAGCGTAGGGTAAGGCCTCTTCGCCCTTAAATCCAATGATGTGCATCGCCATCAATCCCACGGTGGAAGCCACTCCGTAGGCATACACTGCCAGCGCGTCAAAGGTGGTGTAACGCTGATGTTGCAGATCGCGGGATACACCATCAATCAACTGTTCAGCATAGCCCACCGGCACATGGTAGCGGGCGCGTGCGTGTGACCATGCGTAAGCCGCAGCAGCGCGGATGTCGTTATCGGCTGTCGGTTGCGGATTCAGCGCCAGTTCACGCCAATTTTCCAGTGTGGTACGCCGCGCTTCAAGGCTGCCGTCCTGTGCATCCACAATGTCATCAGTAATTCTGCAGAAGGCATACAGCGCGCGCACCGCCTCCCGTTTGTGCCGGGGCAGCAGGCCAGATGCCAGAAAAAACGTCTTGCTATGTACCCGTGTCAGCCGGGCGCAAACTGCATAAGCTGCCGCTGGTGACTGCGCACTGCTCCACGCCAGTTGGCTGGCATGACCGGTGTTCATCGCGTCGGATGCCCGATCCAGCAAAGTGGATTCCCACGCAGATTGTACGTGCATCTAGACGATCTCCGGGACGGTGTGATTGCTAGACAGCGGATCAGATTCAACTCCGGCAATCAGGCGGTCTGCGATAATGGATGACGACAGCACTCCCGGCAGCCCCGCGCCCGGATGTGTGCCAGCACCCACGAAATACAGGTTGTCAAAATCTTCAGACCGGTTATGCGGGCGGAACCATGCCGATTGCATTAACAGCGGTTGCACGCTGAAGGCTGAGCCGAGATAGCTGTTCAGCGTATTCTGGAAATGGCGCGGATCAATGAAGTGTTCAGCGATGATATTCTCGCGCAAATTTGGCAGGTAGTTTTCTTCCAGAAATTCCAGAATCCTGTTTTTGTAGGGTACCGCCGTTTTCGCCCAGTCAATATCTGCCCCCAGATGCGGCACTGGCGAAAGCACGTAGAAATTCTCGCAGCCTTCCGGCGCAATCGAACTGTCGGTCAATGTCGGCATGTGCAGGTACAGCGAAAAATCATCTGCCAGTACCTTGCGCCCGAAAATATCGTGCAGCAGGCCGCGATAGCGTTCGCCTAAAATGATGTTGTGATGCGCCAACCCGCTATCCAGATAGCGGCGTTGGTGCCAAAGTAGATCACAAACAGCGACATGCTGTATTTCATACGCTCAATGTGCTGGTCAGTATTCTTCTTGCGATATTCCGGCGCGATCATGCTGCGATAGGTGAAGGCCACATCGGCGTTGCTGATTATGTGATCGGCTTCTACCACGATACCATCGTCTGTTCGCACACCCTTCACCCTGCGGCGCTGGCTGGAATCCACTACAATCTCGCTGATTTCAGCGTTCAAATGCACTTTGCCGCCCAAACTTTCAAACAACTTGCCCATCGCCGCGATCAGCGCCCCCGTACCACCCTCTGCGTAATGCACGCCCCATTCACGCTCCAAGTAGTGGATCATGGCATAAATTGAAGGCGAATCAAACGGGTTGCCGCCGATTAGCAGCGGGTGAAACGACCAGCAGCGGCGCAAAAAGTCATCATTCACAAACTGTGAAACGTACTGGTACACGCTCAGGTAGCTTTTCATCTTGATCAGGTCTGGCGCAACCTTGATCATGTCTGAAAGGTGTAGAAACGGCTTGTCTGCCAGTTCAACAAAGCCTTTCTCGAAGATCGGTTTGGTGGTACGCATGAACCGCTGGTAACCTTCAGCATCGGCGGGGCTGCGCTGGCGAATTTGCTCCAGAATGAATGTCTCATCGCCGTTGTAATCAAATTTGCGGCCTTCGCTGTCGAAGATGCGATAGAAAGGATTCAGCGGAATGAACTTGATGGCATCTTCACGGCACTTTCCGGCGGCGGCCCACAGGTCGTCGAACATGAACGGCGCGGTGATCACCGTGGGGCCGCCATCGAATTTGAAGCCATTCACTTCATACACGTAGCCCCGCCCGCCGATTTTGTCGCGCTTTTCGTAAATTTCAACCTCGTGACCGCGTGCTGCCAGCCGGATTGCTGCCCCCAGCCCGCCAAAGCCACTGCCAATGACGATGATACGCGCCATGTTACCATCAACCCCTTACCAATTGCTGGATAGGCGGGTAAGATACGCCAGTTTAGCTATAAAATCATGAGCCAAACGTGAATTTTCCATCATTCTGAATTTAGGATTGCAAGGCGCGAAATTCACATTCATCTCATCTTAAGCAGTACGGCGATGCGTTATCCTTATCGCTTAGCCTGATCCCTTTGCCTCAGAAATGAGCCTGCACGAAGAACTAGCATGAGAAAACGCTTAATCATACTCTGTGTACTTGCCCTGTTGGGAATTATAGCTAGCGCGCCCATGCTGGCGCAGGATACGCCCACCGAACCGCCGCCGGAAGACAGCGGGCTTGATCCGGTCACCACGCCTGCGCCGCTGCCCACCCGTGAGCCGCGCCCGGCCGTGTTTGCGGTCACCAATGATGACCGCGCTGGCTTGCAAACCTTCTTCATCGGCCCGGTTCCGCAGGGTGAAACCCGCTTGCTGCGGGTGGTTGGCGATGACATTGAAAGCGTTACCGCCAACTGGCTAAATGAAGTAATCACCTTCTGGCCTGCTGAAGACAACAACTTTTATGGCCTGCTGGCGACGGCAATGGAAGCTCCGACGGGCAGCACAACGCTTTCGGTAGTTGTCACTTATGCTGATGGCACCCAGTCCACACTGGCGACCTCGCTGGATATCGTGAACGGCGCATTCATTACCCAGAACGTGAATATTCCGGCGAATAGAGGCTACCTGTTGGATGCTTCCGTTGAACGCAGCGAACTGGCGCGGCTGGAAAGCGCGGTCAGTCAGACGACGCTTGAGCGTTTGTGGGATTCAGACGGATTTCACCTGCCGATCATGAACGCCTTTCGCGTATTCAACGGCACGCTTAGCACCCGCCACACAGGCACTGATATTCGTACCACGCTCGGCGTTTCAGTGAACGCTATGGGCGGCGGGCGCGTGGCCTATACCGGCTTGCTGCCGATACGCGGCAACTATGTGCTCATTGATCATGGCTACGGTGTGTTCTCCGGCTATGCCCACTGTACTGAAGTGTTGGTGGAATATGGCGATCCGGTCGAGCGTGGGCAAACCGTGTGCATTAGCGGCGATACCGGACGTACGCAGGGGCCGCATTTCCACTGGGAAACGACAGTGAACGGCGTGTGTGTAAGTCCCATCCAGCTTCTGCAAATGTGGATGCCGTAGGAAACCCGCTGGTATAGTTTCATAACAGTTTTCTTCCCCACTTATTTGCATCTGCCCGATTGCCGGATACAGCAAATCGCTCCACAATGTAGGCTGTAGATCGAAACTGCACCACCTTGATGCAGGTGAGTTGGTCGGAGCGATATCATGAATACCGCCGTTCGCCGAATATCCCTTCTGCTGCTGTTGTGCGCCGCTTTGATGGTGGGCGTGAATGTACTGTTCGGACAAGAAACACAGCAAACCAACGTTACCATTATTCTGGACGCGTCCGGTTCAATGCAGGCCCTCTTCAGCGACGGGCGCACGCGCATCGAGATCGCCAAAGATGCGGTGATCGAGCTGGCAAATAATCTGCCAGCGCAAGATAACGCTGGCCTCTGGGTCTACGGCCACCGCCTGCCACAAGATGATCCTGAGGCTTCATGTCTGGATATTGAACAGGTCATTCCCCTGTCGCCGGTCAACCCCGCGCAGTTCGAGCAGGTGGTTGCGCCGCTCAATGCTATCGGTTACACCCCGATTGCGCGCTCTTTAGAAAATGCTGTGACCGGCACGCCACCGAATGCCCATAACGTTATCGTCTTAATGTCTGATGGTGAAGAAAGCTGTGGTGGCGATCCTTGCGCGGTGGCAGGCCAACTGATCGATCTTGGTTTTGAGGTGGTGATCAATACTATCGGCGTTGCGCCGGATGCCAACACCCGCGCCCAGTTACAGTGTATCGCGCAGGCAACGGGCGGCGCCTACTACGAGGCCAACAATGCCGGCGCGCTATCTGAGGCGCTGTCTGAGGCCTCTCTGCCCCCGCCGCCCGAAGCCGGTTTCATTCAGGTTGTAACGCCAGACGGTGAAATCGCTTCGCAAATTGGCTTTGAAGTATTAAACCCCGCCGATAACACCAGCCTCGGTTCACGGCTTGGCAGCGGCGAATTTCCGCCCGGCGATTACACCGTTCGCGTGAATATTTCGCCGCTGCTGGAAACCAGCGTAACCGTAACGGCGGGCGAAACCACCACCATCACCCTGCCCGAAACGGGCATTGTACGCCTGGTGGATAGTGAAGGCGCTGTGACCGATATTTTCCCGTTCACCATTTATGATCCTGAAACGGGTCAGGCAGTTGCCTATTCTTCTGGCGGTATCTCAGAAGTGCCAGCGGGTACATATAATGCTGTCGTGAATAGCAATCCGGCAATAGAACAGCTTATTTCTATTGCGGCGAGGGAAACAGTCGATATCTTGCTCAATATCGGGACGATCCGGACAGTTACTGAAGAGGGTCAGCCGACGGATGAATATGGCTTATACGTCTCCAATGCTGAAACCGGCGAATACGTCACTGCTGGTTTTGGGCAAATCGAAATTGCGCCC
>CAZBPB010000194.1:0-2357 GCA_964493565.1 uncultured Pleurocapsa sp.
TCGCTGCTGAATGGGAATTGAATTTAGTCCGGGTGTGTCCCGGTCAAACCCCGGCTCAACAGGCGGAAATTTACGGGGATGCCTTGTGGCTGCACGATCCTGATCTGTGCTGCCAATTGCGCAAAGTTGTGCCGCTCAAAGACGCGTTAAGCAGTTATGATGCGTGGATTACCGGGCTGCGCCGAGATCAGGCAGAAACACGGCGTTCAACTAAGATTGTTTCGTGGGATTTGCGCCACGAGAATGTGAAAATTTCTCCCTTTGCCACATGGACGGAAGATATGGTGTGGAAGTATCTGCACGTCCACCAGCTGCCGTATAATCCGCTTCATGACCAGAACTATACCAGCATTGGCTGCCAGCCCTGCACCCGCCCCGTTTTGCCGGATGAAGATAGCCGGGCAGGGCGTTGGAGCGGTACAACCAAAGTAGAATGTGGTATACATTTGCCAGACTCTACGGTAAAGACTACCTAGGTCAGATCGCTTTGGAGTAGGTGAACAAACTGGTTCGCAATATCGTTATCCGCCTTGAGAAAGGAAAGCGCATAGTGATCTCTTATTGGAATGTGGAGTTATGGATCATGAAGCAAAGCGCGCGCCGGTTGTTGCTATCAGGTTGTTGTAGCGATAGCGATTTTCCGGGCATGACGGCTTTCGATTCTAACTATTCATAGCTGTCGCATTTCAAATTAAGGGAGCAAATAACGTGAAGCGATTCACTCTGGTCATTATTCTGGTATTAAGTTTGGTCGCGCTGTTACCCGTAGCAGCGCAGAATGCGCCGCCGCCGATTACGATTACGTTGGCCGGTTACGCTGTACCTCGCGAAGCCTACGACGAAATTATCCCCTTGTTTCAACGCTTCTGGCAGGAGCAAACAGGACAGCAGGTGACTGTGCTAGAGTCTTATCAGGCTTCCGGCGCACAGTCTCGCGCAATAGCCGGCGGCTTTGAAGCTGATGTCGCAGCATTATCCATCGAGCCTGATATCACCCGGCTGGTAGATGCCGGACTGGTGAACGAAGATTGGAAAGACAACGCCTTTAATGGCATCGCTACAGACTCTCTTGTAGTGTTTGCCGTACGCCCGGGTAATCCGCTTGGCATTCAGGATTGGGCAGATGTCGCTGCCGGGGGGGTGGAAGTAATTACCCCTGACCCTGCAACCAGCGGCGGCGCCCAGTGGAACATTCTTGGTGGCTATGGTGCCGCGCTGCGCGGTAATGTTCCTGGCTACGAAGGTGAGGAAGGCGCATCTGAGTTTTTACGTGCGCTGGCTTCCAATATTGGCGTACTGGATCGGGATGGTCGGGAAAGTTTTCTGACCTTCGAGCGCGGCATTGGTGACGTGGCGCTAACTTATGAGAATGAAGTCTATGCGGGCTGGTTGGCGGGTGGCGTATATGAACTGATTTACCCGACGTCAACCATCCGCATTGAGAACCCCGTAGCCGTGATTGATACCTATGTTGATGCACACGGCACGCGCGAAGTTGCTGAAGCCTTTGTCAACTTCTTGTGGTCTGAAGATGCGCAGCGCATATTTGCAAATCATGGGTTCCGCCCGGTTAATCCAATTGTGCGAGCTGAACTTGGTATCCTGGAAACTGACGCTGAAGCCACAGCCGAAGCAGTTGCGCCAGCCGCGGAACCGTCATCTATCGAGCACAATCCGTTGATTGTATTTCCTCCGGTAACTGACGAATTTCTCGTGACCGATCTAGGCGGGTGGCCGGAAGTGCGTTCCACTATATTTGGCGACTCTGGTTTGTTTACGCGGATTATTGCCGAAGTGCAGGGACAGTAACCGCAGATGGCGGAAGAAACACAGGTTTACGGCTTATTCAAAGTAGGGGATGCCTCTACCAGCTATTCCCGCGCACCGGGTGTCGGTGCGTGGGGGCTGCGCTTGATGGCTATCAGCTATCTCACCGTGTTTATTGTGATACCACTGCTGGTGGTTAACGTTCAGGGATTGCGCTTCGGTTTGGATACTTTCTGGCAAAGTATCACCCGGCCTGAGGCGGTGAGCGCGCTTGTCTTGTCGGTGACTACTTCGCTCATCATGACAGCAATCAATACAGTGATGGGAACGCTAACAGCTTACGTGCTGGTGCGCTACAGGTTTCCCGGTAAATCGCTTTTCAATACCCTCGTGGATTTGCCATTTGCTATTCCTACGCTGGTGATTGGGGTGATGCTGGTATTGTTGTATGGTCCTCAAACCATTGTTGGAAGATTTCTGCAGCAGGAACTTGGTATCCGCATTCTATTTGACACGCCGGGCATCATTATTGCGCTGCTGCTAGTCGGTTATCCATTCGTGATTCGTGCGGTTCAGCCGCTGCTTCTGCA
>CAZBPB010000194.1:2367-7491 GCA_964493565.1 uncultured Pleurocapsa sp.
AATCAGACCGATGTAGCGCAAACGATAGGCGCTTCACCTTGGACAACCTTTCGCCGGGTGATCTTCCCTACTGTCCGCCCGGCCGTTGTCACTGGAGCGCTTTTGAGCTTTGCCCGTTCACTAGGCGAATTTGGGTCAATCATCGTAGTCGCTGGAAATATACCCATGCGCTCCCAAACTGCTACGGTTTACGTCTATACACAGGTGGAAGCCGGAAATATGCAGGCTGCAAGCAGCGTCTCTATGGTGCTGCTGCTCATCGCTTTCATCGCTACAATCGGCATTGACATGATGAATTGGAGGCGGCATGAACGAAATTAAGCCGCGCTCGCCTCTGGCATTTTTGCTTATTGGGATAGCGGTGTTATACGCCGCAGTGCTATTTATCGCGCCGCTGGTTGCTATTGTTTATGGCGCATTCAAAGATGGTATCGAGCCGATTGTCGAAACGCTGACCGATCCTTCTGTGCTGCACGCATTTCAAGTTTCAATCGTGCTGGCTTTAGGTGCCGTACTCATCAATACAATTTTTGGTCTGATTACAGCATGGGTGCTGGTACGTCAGAAATTTCGCGGGCGGGGCTTGTTTGATACTCTGATTGACATTCCATTTGTCTTTTCTCCTGTGATCGCCGGGTACGCTATGATCGTGCTGTTTGGTCGCGATGGCTGGATGGCACCTCCTATATTCCCAATCGTATTTGCGCTGCCCGGTATTTTGCTGGCTAAAACCTTTGTTTCGCTGCCATTTGTTACGCGCGAAGTCCAGCCGATGCTGGGATCGCTTAGCCCTGAACCTGAAGATGCCGCTTATACCATTGGCGCAAGTCGTTGGGCAACCTTTCGCAGGGTGATTTTGCCTGAACTGTGGACGGCACTTTTATATGGCATTGTGCTAACTTTTGCGCGCGCCGTCGGTGAATTTGGGGCGGTTGCTGTAGTTGGCGGTAATATAGAAGGTTATACGGAGACGGCGACTAGCTTTGTATTCCGCGCCCTCAATGACCGCAACAATGCCGGCGCATATGTGGTCTCGCTGATATTGTGTCTTGTATCGCTACTGATTTTGTTCCTGATGAACACGCTGCGCCGACGCATGGTCGTTTCAAGGGGTTAGTATGTCGATTGAAATCATTCATGTGAGTAAATCGTTCGATACAAACCCGGTTGTTCGGGATGTATCGGTCAAAATTGAAACCGGCGAACTATTTGTGCTGCTCGGTGCCAGTGGGAGCGGCAAAAGTACACTTTTGCGGCTTATTGCCGGGCTGTTTGAGTTGGATAGTGGTACCGTTTTGCTAAACGATATAGATGTGACCCGTCTTTCGCCTCAGCAGCGTGGTACAGGTTTCGTATTCCAGAACTATTCTCTATTCCGGCATATGACAGTTGCGCAGAATATCGAATTTGGTTTAAGTATTCGCAAAGTGAAGCGGCAGGAACGTGAACAACGAGTGAACGAACTGCTGGAACTGATCGAGCTTAAGGGTTATGGAGATCGCTATCCCGCGCAGCTTTCAGGCGGTCAGCAGCAGCGTGTGGCTCTGGCGCGGGCGCTGGCATACCAGCCGAATGTGCTGTTGCTGGATGAGCCGTTTGGCGCGCTTGACGTGAAAATTCGCGTTCAATTACGCCAGAACTTGCGCGCTATTCAACAGCGCCTTGGATTAACGGCGATTCTGGTAACACACGATCAGGAAGAAGCTTTCGATATTGCGGATCGAATTGGCATCATTGATCACGGTGAATTACTGGAAGTTGGCGCCCCTGATCAACTGTATCGCAATCCTACTCACAGATTTACAGCAACCTTTTTAGGCACAGCTAATTTGCTGGACGCACATCGTAATGGCACGAATGTATATCTTGGTGACGTCAAAATTCCGGCGCCCGCCAATACCGAACAATTCAGCGGAAAACCGGTCGAAGTGCTGGCGCGCCCCGAAGAAGTTGCACTTTCGCGTACACCAGAGCAAGCGCCGGGCAGCATCATTGGTAAGGGTGTGGTAGATAGTGTGGCTTTTGCCGGGCCGGTGCTCCGGGTTTCAGTAAGCCTCCTTGAATATGATCGCAAGACCCTACAAGTGTCGCTGGCGCCAAGTGATGTACGTGACCTGAGTATCGAAGTCGGGCAGGAAGTGTGGGTAAGCCTGAAGGAGTATCACCTGCTGGCATCAGGCGCGGAGTAATGTCATCTGCTGGCTCGCAAAGACGCATATTTGCGCCCGTAATTACTCCATTTCGAAAAGGTGCTTAAGTTTTGGCAGTAACGCCTGTGCCGCGCGGCCCCGGTGGCTGATAGAGTTTTTAACTTCCGGGGGTAAGGCGCTAAACACCCGATCATAACCTTCAGGAATGAAAATCGGGTCATAGCCAAAACCGTTAGTGCGTTCGCCCGGCTGTAGGGATATCGTACCGCGCACGATGCCGGTAGCGCTGGCAGTACGCCCGTCGGGGAATGCTAATACAGACACGCACACAAACCGCGCCCCTCGATTCCCAATATCAATATGTTCTAGTTCCTGCAATACTTTGTTCATACGATCGTCATCGGTGGCACCTGCACCAGCGTAGCGTTTGGAGTAAACGCCGGGGCGTCCGTCCAGCGCATCAATGGACAATCCAGAATCATCAGCCAGCGCGGGCAGATCACTTTCGCTGGCAAATACTTGCGCCTTATGCGTTGCGTTGCCTTCAAAAGTCTCGTAGGGTTCATCAGGATCAACGCTGATCCCGACATCTTTAAGCGTCAGAATTTCCAGTGATAACCCATCCAGAATTTCCAGATATTCACGTAATTTTCCGGGATTATTAGTTCCGATGATGAGTCTGACCATGGAATTGAGAAGCTCCTACGGTTATTAAATGTCTGATCGCGAAATCATCGCAGTTTATGCTTTATGGCGCGCGGGCGATAATTTGTGGCTGCGGGGCAGCTAACAACGTTCGCCCGATCACGGTTCTTGCAGTTTCTTCACCGTCTTCTATGCGTATCCTCGTCACAACCTGTTCAGTGCCATCCCGTCCTTCCTGGATGATCTGCTCGGTGCCAGCCATTAGCCCGGCATCTTCCTGATACAAAGTTTCATAAGGAATTGGCTGTATTTCGGTTATCAGGCTCTCTTTTACGCGTACCACGCGAATTGTAGTGTCAGGAGAGATCAGTGTATTTAAGTCTGGAATAGAATAATCCTGAGCTATCAAAGCCACACCGGCAGCCGTGAGAGCATCAGCGACGGTGCCTTCTAAGACCCGTGTGGTTAGGGTGGTACCATCCACGGTTATATCAACCGGTTGAGCACGTCGAATATGTATCTCCAACCCGGTATACAGGGGTGTGCTCAGTTCCGGCGTAACGTCATCGGCAAGATAGATTTCAAAGCCTGTTTCGAAAAGTGCTTCGCCTACAGTGATCGCCGATGAACTTGGGAAGAAGTGTTCAGCGTTTCCATCCCCCAGCGCAGGCTCAACGATTACGCTAAATGGACGCGGATAAAATATCACAATCCGGCTAACGATTTCACCCGTGTTTTCGTTTAAGCGTGAGGCGTCTACCTCTTCATCATTGACGAAGATTCTAGCGTTAGTCTGTAATTCCTGTCCCATGTTCTCTAGAATTTCTGCGGCGGTGTCTCCTACTACGTCGCTGATCGTTGCCACATCTTCAACCTGAATGTAGACCCGATGCGCGCGTGTTACCGTGATAAGCTGACCATCGTAAAGGGCTGATTCAACCGCGGGTGAAACCTGATCTGCCGGGTTTAGAAAAATATTCTGCTCATTCAGAAGGGCGTTCACCGTGAGTGCGCGGGTTTGTAGGCTTTGTGCTGTGCCATTCAGCGCCAGGGTAACTGTGCGCGTTTGAGTTTGGGCATAGAGCATCAAGCCTGCAATGCCGACTACGAATACTAGAACAATGCCGATACCTAATTTTGTGCGGTACGTGCTGCGTGCTTGATCTGATGAAGGCTCAGGAGGAATAGGCGCTTTTTCGGTCATGCTTGGTGCAATTGCAGAACCTTAAGAACCGGCTGCGACTGGAATGTGCATTCAACAATAGTGTGTTTTGCAGATAAAAACAAACGCCAGATTATCTGTAGTCTGCTCAAGCCGGGCTAGCCTGCGGCACCCAGGGTTGAATCCTTAGTGCTGCTACCTTCCGGTCCTGACACGGTTCGGACGCCCTGCCGCGCAGGACCCGACCTGAGCAGACTGCCGATAAGCTGGCAGTTCATGGCGCTCATGGTAATCAAATGGGGGGGGAATGTCAACGGAAAATCGCCAGTTCCGCTTATGGGATTAGAAGCGCTTTTCCGTCTGTCATGCTGCTTTCGTAGTCTGCCATCGCCCGACTTATTTGCTCCAGCGGATAACGGCGTGCAATCGGGGAAGTGAATTCGGTGCTGTGTTTCAAAATGTCACGCATAGCTTCCATACGAACTTCAGCAGAAGCATCGCGCAGCCAGTGAGAAAGCCAGAAGCCTCGTACCTGCTTGGCGCGAAAGATGAATTGATCAACGCTAACTTGTGACGGTTGCCCATCCAATCCACCATATATCACCAGTTGACCACCATTGGGGAGGGCGCGCAGGACAAGGGCGCTTAGACTTCCCCCGACTGCATCGAAGGCGATGCGTGCATCCAACGCGGCGCATAATTCACGGAGATGCTTTTCAAATGTTGCCTCAGTGCTATTGAGGATGTACCGCGCCCCGCTTTGCTCAAGTTCAGCAATTTGCGTATCACGACGAACGATGTTGATAGTTTCAATGCCTAAGCGACTGCATAGGCGAACGATCATCTTACCTAATGCGCCAGCCGCCGCAGTTTGTACAATCGCTTTTGCGCCGCTAGCGCGGGCAAGATCAACCATCGCCCACGCCGAAAGCGGATTGACCAGTAGTGTTGCCGCCTGATCATCTGAAATGCTGTCTGGCACAGGGAGTACATCCTGTTCACCGGTACATACATATTCCGCCCATGTGCCATCGGAATGCGTCGCAAAGCATGCAACGCGCTGACCGATCAGCGTTTTATCCGTCTGTTCCCCGCCCGCTACAACCACACCGGCACCTTCAAATCCCGGCACAGTTGGCAGCGCCCGGCGAAACCCGTAGATGCTCT
>CAZBPB010000195.1:0-1097 GCA_964493565.1 uncultured Pleurocapsa sp.
CCTGCATGTTTCGCTCATTTCGCCGCCCCGCACGTCGTGGCGTTGAAGATGCTTCAGAGACACCAACTGGCCCCGCAAATTGGCGCCGCTTATTCGGCTATCTTTCGCCTTATAAGGGGAAGATTGCCATTGGATTTGTCGCATTATTCTTTAGTTCTCTACTGAGCCTTATATTTCCAGCAGTGATCCAATTTGTGGTAGACGCGGTTCTGATCGCCAGCAACACTGAACTGTTGGATAGAATCACACTGGCGCTGCTGCTTGTTTTCTTGCTGCGCTCTATGACTACCTTTATCGAAACGTATCTGACGAACTGGGTCGGTGAGCGGGTCGTTGTTGATTTACGACTTCAGTTGTACCAGCATTTGATGACGCTGTCGCTCGGGTTTTTTGCGCATCGCCGGGTGGGCGAGCTTGTATCTCGCCTGGCCAGCGATGTGACTGTGCTTCGCGCCGCACTGACCAATAACATCAATACCCTTTTGCAGCAGTCGCTGATTATGATCGGCTCGATCGTGATTATGCTGCTCATCAATGCTCAGCTTACGCTGTTTATTCTGATACTTGTTCCCGTGATTGTCGCCTTAGGCGCGGGCTTTGGCATCTTTTTCCGCCGTACCAGCGTTCAGATTCAAGATGAACTGGCTGGCGCGACGACTGTGGTGGACGAAGTGCTGCAGAATGTACGCGAAGTGAAGAGCTTTGTACGCGAAGACTACGAGATCGGACGTTATGACAACGCCTTGATGCGCAGCTTTCGCGCCGCTTTGAAACAATTGCGGGGCAGGGCTGTCTTCGGCTCGATAATGGCGTTTCTTGGCTTTGCCGGGCTAGCGCTTGTCTTGTGGTTCGGTGGCCGACAGGTCATTGACGGGCATCTTACGGGCGGCGAGTTGATCGCATTTCTGATTTACGGATTGACGGTAGCCGGGAGTCTGGCTTCGCTGGTCGGGGTATATACCTCTTTGCAAGAAGCCATTGGCGCCAGCAAACGGGTGTTCCAGATTCTGGATACACCGCCAGATGTAAAAGACGCACCGAATGCGGCAGCGCTTGCGGGCACAGCGGGTGGCATTACCTTTGAAGATGTATCTTTT
>CAZBPB010000195.1:1107-2138 GCA_964493565.1 uncultured Pleurocapsa sp.
ATGACGTGCTGCGCCACATTAAGCTGGACATAGCACCCGGTGAAATTATCGCTTTGGTCGGGCCAAGTGGGGCGGGTAAGAGCACCATCTTCAACCTGATTCCGCGCTTTTATGATCCCACATACGGCGCGGTCAAAGTGGACGGAAAAGATTTGCGCTCTATCTCTCAAGATAGTCTGCGCCAGCAAATAGGTATCGTGCCGCAGGAGACCCTGCTGTTTGGCGGAACCGTGCGCGAAAATATTCGCTATGGTCGTCTGGATGCGAGTGAGGAAGAAATCTTCGCCGCTGCCAGAGCAGCCAATGCGCATGATTTCATTATGGCGATGCCGGATCAATATGAGACTATTGTCGGTGAGCGTGGTATTCGCCTAAGTGGCGGCCAGCGCCAGCGAATTGCCATTGCTCGAGCTATCCTCAAAAATCCCCGTATCTTGCTGCTGGACGAAGCGACATCCAGTTTGGATAGCGAGAGCGAACATCTGGTACAGGATGCTCTGGCACGCCTGATGCAAAATCGCACCACTGTGATCATTGCCCATCGTCTGAGCACTGTACGCGTCGCCCATCGAATTGCCGTGCTGGATCATGGCGAGATAATCGAGTTGGGTACCCATGATGAACTGATGGTCAAAGACGGTTTGTATGCCCGGCTGTATAGTATGCAGTTTAGGGAGGTTGATTTGCTGGAATTAAGTGCTTCATGACTGCGCAACCGTCCAAACGGATTTTTGTCACCGGCGCTACCGGTTTTCTGGGAAGCTATCTTGTGCCGCGTTTAGCTGCTGACAATGCGCAGGTTGTGGCTTTAGTGCGCTCTGAGAAGAAGGCCGCGCGCCTGAAGGAACAGAGTATTGAAATGACAGTTGGTGACCTGCTTGATCTGGATTCGCTACGGCACGGTATGCGCGATTGTGACCTCGTGATTCATACGGCGGCGGCACTCGATGGCAGTTACGATGAAATGTATCCCGCTACCGTTCTCGGCACGAAAAACGTAATGAGCGCTGCTGCTGATATGGGAGTTCGTA
>CAZBPB010000195.1:2148-7455 GCA_964493565.1 uncultured Pleurocapsa sp.
TTAGTTCGGTAGCAGTATACGGGTTGATAGGACGGGATGTTTTTTCCGAGGATGTGCCGCTTGCTCCGGCGGAATATCCGTATGTGACCACAAAAACATTAGCCGAGAGATATGTGCAGCAGATCGGCGCGGAACGCCGCGTTGAATGGAGCATTGTCCGTCCCGGCATGATCTACGGGCCGCGCGCGGGGTTGTGGACAAAGGGGATGTTTCGATTGGCATCGTTACGCCCAACGCCTTTCATCGGTGATGGTTCTGGTAACGCGTCTCCAATTTATATAGATGATGTGGTTGAGATGCTTGTGCGGATTGCGAGTAGTGAACAGGCGGCTGGTGAAATCTTTAACTGTGTTATGGATCCAACGCCAACGTGGCGAGAATTCATCGGCGCATACCAGCGATTGATTGGCAATTCGAGCTGGTTAGGTATTCCTGTGCTGCCGATGTATGTAGTAGCAGGTATCGCGATGCTAATTGCCCCACGAAAAACAGTGATGCGTGATCTGCCGGATGGCTTAGGCTGGTTGGTACACAAAAAGCGATTCTCAATGGATAAATCCCGCCAATTATTGGGTTGGGAGCCAGAGGTTTCACTGGATGAGGGAGTAGCTCGCTGTGGTGAATGGTTGCGGAAAACGGGTAGATTGAAGACTTCTACCAGATGAGCGAATGGGTGACAGTTTTTGTCATTGTGCTTGTCGGCTTTGGGGTTGCGGGTCTGCTGTACTGGCTGCTGGTCGAAAGTGAGGGTGTCTACCTCGGTCAGCGCACGGTCACGTGGTTGTATGATCGTTATGCCGGGCGTTATGAAGACATTAAGCGCTTTGTGCCGCAACTGGAACACCAACATCTAGCCCAACCGCTTATGCAGGAAATTGCCCCCAACCGATCACCCCGTATTCTCGATGTAGCAACGGGTACCGGACGAATGCCGCTGGCGCTGCTTCGCTATGCCGGGTTTTCAGGTCAGATTACGGGCGCCGACCTGAGTATGAAGATGCTAGCCGTTGCTCTTGCAAAAACTGATTCGCCGCGCGTTGATTTTGTGTGTGCGCCTGCTGAACGGCTTCCCTTCCTTGATGGTCAATTTGATGTAGTGACCTGCCTTGAGGCGCTGGAATTTATGACCGATTCACGAAGCGCCCTTGCCGAAATGGCGCGCGTGCTTAAGCCCAATGGTGTCCTACTGACGACCAATCGTTTGACCACGAAGTGGATGCCGGGTAGACGCTGGTCACCCGGCCAACTGCAGGAAATTCTAGAAGCGGTAGGTTTTACAAAGGTCGAGTTTGAAAGATGGCAGGTGGATTATGATAAAATTTGGGCGAGGAAGCCAATAATAGAGTAGGTGTTTTGGGGAGTTTGGCTCCTGTTTAATTTTTACCTTTCTAACGCCTAACCCATCACTTTGTGACTTGCGCGGCCTGCTTCCCGCCCCTAGAATCTGCCGCGAGGATAATGGCGGTGAACGGTCAAGCCGCCCTCTAGGAGTTTTCAGTGATCTTAGTTACACGCGAAATTAGCCGCTTAGTGCGGGAAGCATTACAAGCTGCGCAGGTTGCCGGAAAGCTGCCCGAATTTGAACTTATTGGACTTGAGGCTCGCCCCAGCAAACGGGCTGAACAGGGTGATTATAATGTTGCCTTAATGTCTTTTGCGCGGCCTGCGCGTATGTCTCCATTACAACTTGCGCAGCTTGCGGTGGAATTCATGCCGCCTTCGGAGATGGTGGCGAAGGTAGAAGCGGCGTCACCGGGCTACGTGAACTTATTCCTGAGCGAAGAATGGCTGCGCGCGCAGGTTGAGGCGATTTACGCTGAAAACGATGATCTGTACCGGCTTGATCTTGGGGACGGTAAACGCGCGCAGGTTGAATTTGTAAGCGCCAATCCTACCGCTCCGTTGCACATCGGTCGCAGCCGGGGCGCGATTGTTGGTGATACGATGGCGCGCTTGCTGGAAGCAGCAGGTTATGAAGTTGAGCGTGAATATTACTTCAATAATGCTGGTGCGCAGATGCGTAACCTTGGTAACAGCCTCAAGATTCGCTATCTGGAAGCGCTTGGTCAAACCATTGAACTGAGCGAAGAAGACCTCAAGACCTTCTATCAAGGCGAATATCTGCGTGATTTTGCCCGTGAACTTGCTTTAGAAAAGGGCGCAGCGTGGGTGAATGAAGACTATCAGGTGTTCAAAACCTATGCTGAACAGAAAATGTTCGAGATGATCAAAGCTACGCTGGATCGCGTAGATATTCATCACGACATTTTCTTCAACGAAAACTCGCTTTATGAAAGTGGCGCCATCTGGCAAGTTTTGGAAGAACTTGATAGGCGTGGCTATATCTATAAAGCTAGCAAATCCGCTGTTTCTGATGATCATGGGGATGACGAGGAAGCGGACGGTAAGGGTGAAGCCACCTGGTTCCGCAGCTCAGAATTTGGGGATGGTAAAGATCGCGTGCTGGTCAAAAGCAGTGGTGAGCCTACCTACACCTTGCCTGATATCGCATACCACAAGAATAAGTTGGAACGTGGATTCGATCTGTTGATCAACATTCTTGGTGCCGATCATTACACCCAGTATCAGGTCGTCCGTTCCGGTATACAAGCGCTAGAGCTAGATGCCTCGAAGATTCATGTAATCATCGTGCAGCTTGTTGCTATTTTGCGCGGTGGTGAAGTTGTGCGAATGAGTTCGCGCAAAGGTGACTTTGAGACGCTGGATGATTTGATCGATCAAACCAGCGCGGATGCGGTGCGTTATATGCTGCTGGCGCGAAGCTCAGATACCCATCTGAATTTTGATCTCGATCTTGCGATCAAGAAATCCAATGAAAATCCGGTGTATTACATTCAGTACGCACATGTACGCTGCGCGGGTATTTTCCGCGAAGCGGCGGCACGAGGTGTGCGGGTGCAGCATCCTGATTTGAGCTTGTTGGGGGACTCAGAGCTTAGATTCTTGCGTAAAGTGTTGGAATTAGGCGAAGTGCTTGAACTTTCAGCTACCACTTTTGAGCCGCATCGCATCGCGTTTTACGCGCTTGAACTGGCAAACGCGTTTCATCCGGTTTTCGATAGTGTGCGTGTTCTTGCCAGTGATGTTGATCCGGCGGTGGCGCAGGCACGTTTATACTTCTTTGGCGCAGCGCAAATTGTATTTCGGCGTGTTCTGCGGCTGATGGGCATGACCGCGCCAGAGGTGATGTGAGAATTTATTCGACCAGTGAATGCAAAGGACGAGCAGATGGGATTAAAGCCTGATCATTGGATACGTAAGATGGCGCTTGAACACGGCATGATCGATCCATTCGTTGAAAATCAAGTTCGTGAAGGCGTGATCAGTTTTGGTCTGTCATCTTATGGCTACGACATGCGCGTTGCTGATGAATATAAAGTATTCACAAATGTATATTCGGCGGTGGTAGACCCCAAAAATTTCTCGGCACAGTCGTTTGTTGATATCCAGACGGATGTATGTGTAATTCCCCCTAATTCATTCGTACTGGCACGTTCGGTGGAATATTTCCGCGTACCGCGCAGCGTGTTGTGTGTTTGCCTTGGGAAATCTACGTATGCACGGTCAGGATTGGTGGTGAATGTGACACCGTTTGAGCCGGAGTGGGAAGGTCACGTGACAATCGAGATTAGTAATACGACTCCGCTGCCCGCGAAAGTGTATTCCAACGAAGGTGTTTCGCAGGTGTTGTTCTTTGAAGGCGATGAACCCTGCGAAGTTTCTTATCTGGATCGTAAAGGGAAGTATCAAGGACAGCGTGGGGTTACCCCACCACGTCTTTAGCGACATGATTGAGTAAGGCGCAGGCGAACGTGAACTGCGCCTTACTTTTCTTCTACAGGTTGGGTACCCGCCAGTTTTTCAATCTTCCCATGAACTTCATTTGCTGTCAGAGTTAGACCCGGTTTAGCGACAGCGGTTTTTATGACGCCAATGCCATAATGGATGCCGTCTGGCGCAGTAACACTACTGGTGAGCGTGCCAACCTCTCGCCCTTCCAACAACAATGGAGTGCTCGCATCTACAGCGCTTTCAAACTGAAGCTGTACGATGGTACGTGCCAGTTTTCCACGGCTTTCCATACGGGCGATGATTTCCTGCCCGGTATAGCAGCCTTTGCTGAAGCTAACTTCGTCCCACAAGCCAATTTCCAACGGGATATATTCATCACTCAATTCACGTCCTGCTGCTGGACGACCAGAGCGGACGCGCAGCGCATTGTAGGTCAGTGATCCGGCAGGACGTAAACTATGCCCTTCACCTGATTGAAGCAGTGTATGCCACACGGTTTCAGCAGAGGCTTCTGGCACGATCAACGACCACTGCCGTTCGGCAACCGCCGTAACGCGGCTAAGTGTGGCCTGAACACCGGCAATAGAGATGATGTGGCTGGTTAGCGTTGAAACTGCTGCCACCTCTGGTGCGAACTGCGCGATGATATCGTCAGCCTTAGGACCAGCAATCACAAATTGACGTGTGTTCGATGCGATATCTTCAACTTGAAGATCATCGTTGAAAAAGACGTTGCGCCTAATCGTGTTGCTTACTGTTTGTCCACGACCCGGTTCCGTTAAAACCAGCGCGGTGTTACCTAAATTGTAAATTGTGATTCGATCAATCACCCTGCCAATCGGGGTAGTGAAGATTGTTGGTTTGCCGCTGCTTTCAGCCAGTTTTTCAACATCATTAGTCGAAGTGCGATGGATGACTGCCAGCCGATCTTTACCATGCAAAGACAACCGCCCTTCATGAGAGCGATCCATGATTACAGCGGTATGCAGCGCCGCGTGATATTCGTTTACCGTGTTACCGTAGTGAAGGGGAATCCCATCGGGTGCCAGCACAGCATCCTGCGCAAGTTGAAACGCAGAACTGCTCACGCTCTTGCTTCCTGCGGCGTACCGTTGCGCCAGCGATAGCCATCAGGGAGCGTCAACTTGTTTTCTATGTTGAAATGGTAGTGATAGACGGCGGCTTCAGTGCCACCCAGTAAGGTGCGTGCAGACAGGCTGTTAGGAGGCTGAAAGCCGTCATCGGCTTCAAAATGATTTTCCCAGTCCCCTGATTGCTCTACGTTACCAAGGATTTCGGTCAATCCACGATCAGCAGCCCGATAGGGTAGTTCATCGGCTAACAGTGCAAATAAAGGCGGTTCTTCAATGGATTCATCAACCAATTCCCCGCTGGGCGCATGGACATGAAGCTGCGCGAGGATCGTCATACGGGGTGATGTCGCTCGTTCGAGCACAACGGGTTGAAGCGCAATTTCGCCTTGAATAACACGAA
>CAZBPB010000196.1:0-7431 GCA_964493565.1 uncultured Pleurocapsa sp.
TATCGCTACTTTCCGTCTAAGGATGATTTAATCGTCGCCTACTTGCAGGATACAAATGGTAAGTTCTGGGACTGGTTCAACGAGGCTGCCATGCGCGCTGGCGATCAACCACAAGATCAGATTCTTGCCGTCTTCCAAGCATTGGAGAAGCTGGTGACCAGTCCTCAATGCTATGGCTGTCCATTCCTGAATACGGTTGTGGATTTCCCTGATGCTCGCCATCCCGGGCATCAGGCAGCGCTGGAACATAAGCAGTCTGTACTTACCCGCTTTCGCGAACTAGCCCAGCAGGCGGGAGCAAGCGCGCCGGAGCTGCTGGCTGACCAACTGCTTTTGCTGATGGACGGCGCTTTCATGGCAGTACGTATGTTTGGGAGCAACAACCCCGCAGTTCATGTCGCCAAAGCAGCGGAGGTACTCATAGCGGCACAGATACACGAATAGGAAATAGGCAGCAGAGCAGGCTTCATCCCGTCGTCCGCCCGTGTTTCGATATTTCGCAAAGGCCTCAGGCGCACAACGTTACTTGTTAGTATTTTGTCAATATTGTCAGTTGTTTTTATGACTTTCGGATGCTCGCCTGCTGCGTTTTGAATGGCGGATCGCGAACCGTTCGCGGCTCTATGGCACAACGTAACCCGGCACCGATTAACGATAAATCGGGCAGTTAATTGTAAAGATTTTCCTAACAATTATGAATAATTTGTGATGGCCTTACGCTAAGCGTTTCGTTTTCGTACTTGTTAAGATAAGATATTTGTATAAACAGCAATGCTTGATTTAGCCGAGATTGAGATCGGCGGTTTTGTATTTCATCTTCAGGAGATCCTCTGTTCCCATGCGACCACGCCAGCTTACCCAAATTTTTACTGTTCTGATTGCTACCGTATTCCTGCTCCTCGGATCAGTTGTGTTTGCCCAAAGCACCGCAACGCCGACGCCAAACCCCCTCGCGCTTCCCGCAGAAGTCACTACGGAACCAAGCCCTGAATTCGAATCAACCGCCGAAGCGACAGAAGAATCTGGCGCCGATTCGGAACTTACCACCGAAGAACCGCCTATTCCGACAAATACCGTTCAACCTGTAACGCCAATACCGCCGGAGGCGACGGCCGCTGCCCCTGAAGCGACGACCGAAGCCACGGCTGAAATCACACCTGAAGTAACGCCTGAAGCGACAGAGCAAGCCACTGAAGCGCCGATGTTATCGGTAAGCGCCACCTGCACCGATTCCGGCGTGATTTTCAACGTCTCCAACGACGGTGAAGCTATGTCTGCGCCACTGGAATACACGCTGGATGGCGTTGTCGCCGGTTCTATTCAGCCTGGCGCAGGCGAACAAACTGCGATCAATGCCGGTTATGGTCAGCCTGCATTTCAGATCGCAGAATTGACCGCCACAGCAGACGAGCCGTGCCTTGCGCCGGGAACGCTGAGCGGTCAGGCCTGGAATGACGCGAATGGTAATGGCAGTTTAGACGGTAACGAACAGGGGTTGGCAGATATCACCGTTCGCGCGCTGAGCAGTGATGGCGTCACCGCCGATGCCCTGACCGACAGCGAAGGAAGCTACAGTTTTGGCGCCTTAACTGCCGGAAGTTACAGCGTGTCTGTACTGCCAGAATCGCTGTCCACCGCCTTCGCTGTCACTTTCGATGCCGATGGCACACTTGACGGGCAAACAGAAATCACGATTGCAAACGGCGCCAACAGCAGCGCCAATTTTGGTTATCGCGAACAAATTCCCTCCACCTTAGGCGGTCACGTCTGGTTTGATGGTAATCGCAATGGCTCTTTCGACTCTGGTGAATCCGGCGTATCTGGCATCGGAATCTCGCTGCAGAGCGCCAGCGGAGAATCAGCCAGTTTAACCACCGATTCAAACGGTCATTACAGCTTTGATGGCATCTTCGAAGGTCAATACACCGTCGCCATCAATGCTGGAACGATTCCTGCCAACACAGTTCTAGCCACTTCATCCGCAATTTCTTTCGATGCTGTCATGGGGCAGTCCCGCGAAGATTTTTCTTTCGGGCTGCAACCCGCAGCCTCCAGCAGCATATCCGGTTCCGTGCTGGAGCAGTTCTCCAGCGATACCGTATTCACTATTTCGCTATATAACGCGGCGGGTTCACTCGTCGCCAGCGCCCAGACCGGCGCAGGCGGCAGCTTCGGCTTCGGCCAGTTAGCTGCCGGCCAGTATATTGTTCGGTTGAACACCGATGCCCTTCCCGCGAATGTTTATCTTCCGGTTGACGATACTGATGGCGGCACCGATGCCGCGATCACGATAACGCTGGATGGAACAAACGCAATCGGCGGCCTTTACTTCAACCTTCTTATCAGCGCCTAAAGGGAACACGTTTCGCAAATGACTACACTATCTTCTCTGTCCAAACTTTCCGTATCCCGCACCAAACTGCATCTGGCGGTTCGGGTATTCTTATTCGTAACGCTGCTGGCGGTGGTTGGCGGCGTGTATGCGCTCACACTGCCGATGGCAATTGATCAGGTCACCGGCGTCTGGGATACCGATTCGGCCACCGCCGCCACTATCGGCGGTTTTCCAGATGTCATTCCGGGCAGCAGTTGGAGTGATATTTCCTGCGCTCGAACCGGCACTGTCGGCAGCGAAACGCAGATAGGCTGGGGCAGCGCGAGCGAGTCCTGTCCGGCTGGACTTGACAGATCACAAAGCCGTTTCGGCTTTAGCGGTTCTGCAAATCTTTCCACCAGCCCCGATGAATACATGCTGCTTGGCCGCTTCACCCACTACAACAACACTATCTTCGCCGATTACGTTCTCGGCTATATCAATCTCAATATCACCCTGAATTTCAATCCGGCGGCGGGCGCTTCTCCCAATCCGGTCACTATTCCGGTTCAAATTCAACTTGATGAGACGCCGAACAATCAAGAAGATTGCCCGTATGGGGGATCGTGCTCTGACGCGATCTTCGTATCGCTTCCTGATGATCCGATTCCGGTCACCATAGATGGTTTGCCGTTCTCGATGCTCGATGTCGGCTTTGTACCAGCATCCGAAGTTTGCCCGGCTACGCCCGGCCAATCACCCGAAACACACTACGTCAGCCCTGAAGGGGGCAGCAACAGCGCCTGCGTTTACGCGGCTATTCGTTTCACCGGTCAATCCAGCATCGCCGTAGATGCCCAACCGGAAATCCAGACTGTCCCCTTAAACAGCAGCGCCAACCTGACCTTCACCGTCACCAATACCGGCAGCGGCCCGGTTCAAAATGTGAGCGTGACCCACCTGCATATACCAGCGGCGATCTCAACAGTGATGGACTGCTCGATCTGGACGAAAGCTGGGTATATTCCTGCGTCACTTCGCCCGTCGTCGCCAGTTCAGTCACGAATGTGACCGTGAATGCCGACGATCTGAACGGCGCCCCGGTGTCTCCGGCTTCCGACAGTGTAACCATCAATATTCCGTCGCCAACACCGACGGACAGCCCCACCGATGTCCCTACGGCTGTGCCTACCGGTGTACCGCCAACCCAGGTACCGCCCACGCAAGCGCCAAGCGTAGTGCCGCCGACAGTACAAGCATCGGCCACCACCGCGCCGGTGATCGGCGTCTTTGACCCCGGCATGAGCAAAATTGGCTACCTGCCCGAAGGCAGCCTTGGCCTGCCCGGCGAAGCTATCAACTGGGACATCACCATCAGCAACTACGGGGCTGCCCCCGGCTCAAATGTGATCGTTGTTGACGAGCTGCGTCCTGAACTGCAAATTGACGGCGTCACCCTTGAAAAAGGGACGTACACCGTCAGCGGGCAGACCGTTACCATTACCATTCCCACGCTAGCGCCCGGCGAAGATGTGCTGGTCACAATTGCCACCACCGTCCTCAGCCGGCCTGACGATCTCGTCTTCACCAATACCGCCGTCATGCCCGGCACCGATGAAACCGCCGCCGCTTCGCTGCGCGTGCGCCCGGCGCCGCAGGCGATGGATGCGCCCGGCATGATCATGCCGCTGGCGGCCTCAACGCCCGATCCGTTAAATGGCCCGATTCCACTGGCTAGCGGACTGCCGGCTAATGTAGACGTGTTCCCCGGCGATCAAACCTGCTGGACAGAGAATTTCAGCAACGGCGGCACGCGCCCCGGCTTTGGCCCCTATATCATCCTGATTCTGGAACCCGGCCTAACTTTCGACAGCGCCTCATTCTATGGCTACGGGCTGACCACGGTCTTTACCGGCACTTTCCCGGCGGCGACTGGAAACCAGCTCACCGATCCGATTGCTGACGAAGTCATCACCGGCCCGCCCGGCGGCACGATGACGGTCTTCCGCCTGCCGATTGGTTCAGTCGTGACCGGCGGCCCGCCCCTGCCGATTGACCTGTGCGTCACGGTTGATCCTGCTGCGACCATTGATGTTCCGCTGCCGGTGACCATCATCCCCGGCTACGAATTTGGCGATACCGCGACGGGCGTCAACGGAGCGATCCTCAACACCCCCGATCCCGATACCGGCACCATCACGCCGCGCCTGGTCACCTTTGACAAGAGCAACAGCACGCCCGAAAACGAGCGCCCGCCCGGCCCGATCTGGGAATACAGTTACTTCCTGAGCATTGAGCTGGCGCCCAACAAGACGCTCACCGATGCGGTGTTTAACGACACCCTTTCGCCCTACTTCCAGTTCACAGAGCTGATCCAGCCGTTCACCGGCACCTGCACCGCCACGCTGGATGCAGGTAATACCAGCGAGCCGAGCACTTCCACACCCGGAGGCAACCTCATCGTTGCCTTCAGCCAGATCGTGAATCCCGATCCGGTAAATACCTGCACGCTGGTCATAGAATACACCGGCTATATCACCGATATTCTCAGCGAAACTGGCGGCATTGACACGACCCCCATCACCAATACCGCCGAATTTAGCTATGACTATCTGGGCAATCCCCGCCCGCCGCTGAATGACACCGATACTGTTTCTGCGGAAAACACCGTTTTCCAGAAATCAGCATCGCCGGCGCTGGTACGCCCCGGCACCATCGTGAACTACGCAGTGGTCTTCCAGATCACCGAGTACGGCTCGGTTGCAACGATGACCATCACCGACACCATGTCGGACGGTGTAGACTATGTAGCCGGCTCTGGAAACCTGGTCGCCGGAAGCTACAACGGGCCGATTGCGCCGACATCCATCACGACAAACCCCGACGGCACCCTGACGCTGGTCTTTGATCTGACCGCGCTTTCAGGCACGATCCCCGCCGGAACTGCTGGCACGCTCAGCTATCAAGGGGAAGTGCTGGAGTTCTACCGCAATCCGGTCACGCCCGTCTCCGCCGCTGACCCGCTGCCAAATACGGTTGTCGGTAATTTCACGCTCACTGACGGCGCACAGTTCCAGAACAGTTCCGGCGCACAGGTCGTCGTAGACCCGATCTCGCTCAACAAGCAGGTCATCTCTACGCCGCAAAACGGCATTGGCTATGAACCCGGCGAACCAGTCACCTACCGCCTCACTGTTCAGGTTCCTTCCGGCGATACTAACAACATCATTCTGACCGACTATTTCCCGCTGCCGGTCTTTGACGTTGACCATCCCGACCTCGGGCTTCAGGTAGGCGTTGCGCCATTCACCCTGCCGCGAACCAACGTTTCCGGCATGTGCGCGGGTATCTGCGGCATCGTGCTGGGGCCGGCGCATACGCTGGGCAACACCGCGAACGCGATCAGCATCAATCCGGCGACGAACTCACTCACCATCAGTTGGCCGGATATTGATACAACGACACCGCAAACGCTTCAGGTGGACATCACTATCGCCATCACCAACGATCCGTTTGCTGATGATCTGTTCCTCTCTAACATTTCAACGGTTGAGACGTCTAATACACCGGGACAAATCTTGACCGATGGCGACGTGGTGCACATCAACGTCCGTGCGCCGCGCCTCGATATCACCAAAGGTGTGGCTTCCAGCACCAATTCAACCGCTGATGCCACCATCAACCCGCCGCCCGCTGTTCTGCCAGTAGACGGCAATATAAGCCAGTCGGATGCTGGCGATGCGATCACCTACGTGATCACCGTAGAAAACGTTGGCGGTGCCAGCGCGTTCAACGTTCGCGTGACTGACCCGCCCGTTACGGGGCTGACCGGGTGCGCCATCGTTAGCGTGACGAACGGGTTAAGCGCGCCGCTTGCCTACACGGGCGATCTCTTTAACCCGCTAAATCCCTTAGTCTTAACAAACCCCCTACCCGGCAACCCGGACGGCACCGCGAGCGCCGCTGCTACAGCGTTGATCACCCTGAACTGCACGCTGGCAGCAAATACCAGCCCCGGTCAGCCTGATATCGTCAATACAGCGACGGTGAGCTATCAGTCGCTGGACATTAACAATTCGCCTACCTTCCCAACAGAATCAGATGATGCTTCGGTAGCCCTAAGCCAGCCCGCCACTGCCAAGACGGTGACGCCAACCACCGCCACCATCGGCCAGGTGGTCACTTACACCATCACGACCACCCTGCCCGATGGCGTGCTGAACAACGTCAGCATCGCAGACACCCTGCCCCCAGGCATGGCCTTCGTAGACTGCGTGAGCGTGACCGCTTCCGCAGGTGTCAGCACCACCCTTCCCGGCGGTTTTGCCGCAGCCTGTAACGATCCCACCAATCCTGTGGTGGCCAATCCCGGCCAGTTAGCGACGTGGTCTTTTGACGATATCACCACCACGCCATCCGGCGGCGCAGGCGCGCATACCATCACCATCAGCTATACGGCAGTCGTGTTAAATGAGGCTGCGGTCAACCGCGGCGATACGCTTCAGAACAGCGCCGTCCTCAACTGGACAGATACGCTCAACGCACCGCACAGCCTAACGCCCGCGCGTACCACCGTCACCGTCATCGAGCCAACGCTTCAGGTCGGCAAAACCGCTTCACCAGCCAATAGCGCGATCATTGACGCTGACGATATCCTCACCTATACGCTGGTCATCAGCCATACCGGCGCCAGCAACGCCACCGCCTATGAGGTGGAGCTTGCGGATAATATTCCCGCCAACACAACTTATGTCGCTAGCAGCGTGACCCATTTTGCCGGCGTCGCGCCAGATACTGGCTCGCTGCAATACGACAACATCAACAACCGTATCGTCGCCACCTGGGCAGCCCTCAATGTCGGCCAAACCAGCACGATTCGCTTCCAGGTGCGCATCAACAACAACGTGCAGCCAGGGCTGATCATCGCCAACACCGCTGAAACCCAGTGGACCAGCCTGCCCGGCAGCCCCACCAACACTACCTACAACCCGAACGGCGTTGAGCGCACCGGCGATCCTAGCGATCCCGGCGGCACAGCCAACACCTATCGGGATACCGACAGCGTCAACCGTACCATAGATTCGCCCGCCGTGACCAAGGTAGTATTCTCCACCTCA
>CAZBPB010000197.1:0-7425 GCA_964493565.1 uncultured Pleurocapsa sp.
TTTGCTGAGGCGCTGGCAGCAGCCTTCGTGGCAGAGGCTGAACAACCGTCGCGAACGACGAGCGTTACAGTAGGCGATACCGCGCTGGAAGGCACAACTATCCCGCTGATAGATTCGAATACCTCAGTGCCTGCCCCTCTCAGTGTACCGACAGGAGAAGGGGGTGGGGTTAGTGTGCCTTCCAGAAGCGGTGCATCACGCTGGTGGCTGGCGGCGGCATTACTAGTTGTACTGGTAGTGGCTGGCGTACTCATGGTTAATGGAGGGGCGCTTTCCGGATCAGATGAAACGGCGACGGCTTCGGCTATCCCTGCGCCAACGGTGGAAATGGCCTCGCCAACATCCATGATCGTGGCAGTGGTGACCGAAGAACCGACAGAAGAACCTACATCGCTGCCTTCTCCTACTGCCACCGAAAGGCCGCCGACATCGGTGCCAACAGAAACGCAAACAGAAATTCCAGTAACGGCGCAACCAACGCCAGAACCGTCTATAATTCCTTCAGCAACGCCACAACTCGACGGTTCACTGCTGCTCATTTATGATCATAATTCGATTACGCTGTTGAATCAGTCAGATGAAATGGTCAATGCAGGCGGATTAACCTTCTTACAGGCGGGGCAAAACCTGAGTTATAGCTCAGATGAGTGGGCAAGCGGCTCTGAGATGATCTATACGCTACCGGCAGGTGACTGTATACAGCTGTGGCAGTTGAATTTGCCCGAATTACCGCCGCCGGATCAATGTAACAGCCGCTATGCATGGCGTGCCGTCGGGTCGCGATACTGGTTCTGGATCAACCCGCAGGAAGATGCGGTGTTTGAAGTTTGGCGCGACGACATGTTACTGACCACCTGCGTTATCAGCGCCGGTGCATGTAGTTTCACGCCGTGAGGAAATACACGCGTTTCGATGTATGTTAATTGCAAACAGGAAGCTTAACCATGATAGATGATATTCTTAAAGAGACGCAGAATAAGATGAAGTCTGCCGTTCATGTCTATGAACAGGACTTGCTGAGCATTCGCGGCGGGCGGGCCAGCACCGCGCTGGTTGAACGTCTGATCGTAGAATACTACGGTCAGGATACCGAACTGCGCCAGCTGGCCACCATCTCTACGCCGGAAGCCATGCAGATCATGATTCGACCGTTTGACAAGGGCGCGGTCAAAAGCGTCGAAAAGGCTATTCGCAGTTCGGATATCAACATCAACCCGCAGGTGGATGGCGATACCATTCGCCTGAACATGCCGCCGCTGACCCGCGAACGCCGTCAGGAACTGGTCAAACTGCTGCACAAACGTACCGAAGAAGCGCGCGTCGCTATTCGCAATATTCGCCGCAATATGAATGATGACATCAAGGACTTTGAAAAAGAGAAAATGGTGTCTGAAGATGAAAGCAAATGGGGCACCGAAGAAGTGCAGAAGCACACTGACAAGTTCATTCAACAAATTGATGAACTGGCGCAGCACAAAGAACAGGAAATTATGACGGTTTAACGCCCGGCGGGAAGAACAGGCTAAAATAGTGACCCTTATGCACACGCAGGAAGAAGCGATGGCAAAGCTGGCGAAAGTGCCGCAGCACGTTGCCATCATCATGGATGGCAACGGTCGCTGGGCGAAGCAGCGCGGGCTGCCGCGCACCGAGGGTCATCGTCACGGCGTAGAAAATCTGCGGCGGGTGCTGCGCGCCTGCGTGCAAGAAGGCGTAAAAGTGCTGACCATTTACGCCTTCTCTACCGAAAACTGGTCACGCCCGCGCTACGAGGTAGATGCCTTAATGCGCCTGCTGGAAGTGTTCATCGGGCGGGAACTTGACGAACTGGCGAAAGAAGGTGTGCAAATCCGGCATATTGGCGAGACGACCGGCGTGCCACCGCGCCTACAAAAGAAAATCAACGATGCCACTACACGCACCAAGAACAACACCACCTTGATTTTGAACGTAGCCTTCAACTACGGCGGGCGCAAAGAGATTGTAGAAGCGGTCAAGCGCATCATTTGCGAAGGCATCCCCGCAGAGGAGGTGACCGAAGAATTGATCAGCCGCTATATGTATACCGGCGATCTGCCCGATCCCGACCTGATCATCCGTACCAGCGGCGAACTGCGCGTCAGCAATTTCCTGATCTGGCAGGGCAGCTACAGCGAATATTACGTCACGCCTACGCTGTGGCCGGACTTTGATCAGAATGAATTCCATAAGGCGCTGGAAACCTATGCTTCCCGGAAGCGCCGTTTCGGCATGACCGACGAGCAGATCGAAGCCTGATAGAAGTAAGATGGCAGCCTGCGAGATATGCCAATTTGGCGTGGTGGCATGACGATCATGAAGAAGGCAGGTGAATGAATAATGTCAGTGATTCTAAACTCAAAACCTTCGCTTGAAGAATTTGTCAGTACGTTTACTCCTCTTGCTTCCATTCCCGCTCTTGAATCGGAATTTGAAATACGTGTCAATTCTATCGCTGAAAAATTGCTAGCTTATAAACATAGTACCGATGCCACTGAAAATTTGGCTCAATTTTTGGCCAGTGATGAAAGCTTTCTTGGTGTTGTCCTGGCTCTAACAAATCTCTCTCAAGAGAAATTTCTGAGAATCTTGAGCGCAGAACGATTTGCAGAAGGTACTTTTGTACGCGAGTGGACGATCAAAAATATTCAATCAATGCTTAAAAACGATGGACTTTTCGCTCGAAAAATAGCACAATTGTTTCTTGAGGGAGCAAATAGTGAATTACTGCAAAGAAACGTTGCCCCGTTCTATTTGCATCAATTAAGCCTGCCAGCAGATTGGCCTTCTCTCATTCAAGATGAAGCATTTATTCAGAATGTAGTACGGAAGAAACTTTCTGGAGAATATACCGATAAGAAGGGTGACGCCATAGAAAAGCTGGTGGATGCTTATGTAAGGGAGCTGCAAGTTCGCTATGGGATCTCCTACGCAAAGGGGCAAGTTCGGCTAGTTCGTAAGGAAGTTGATCTCGCGATTCCATATCTTGATGACCCGTACATTATGATCATGATGTCTTACATGGAAACAACATCTAGCAGCCAAACTTCACGTGCAAATGAACAACGCGAAATGATGAGTGAAATTGAAAACGACAATTATCGTTATGGCACACAGCGAGTGTTGGTAAATTTGATTGATGGTGCTGGATGGCTTGCGCGTCTTTCAGACTTGAGAAAAATGCACGCTACTTGTCACTATGCATTAAATCTTAAGACGCTTGCCTCATTGGAGGCAATAGTTTGCCGCTACGTACCGTCAAAGTATTTTACGAAAGCGCCAAAACCTGAGGTAATCGACGCATGACACTTCCTCTTGATACGGTAATTCTTGGAGATTGTTTGGAACAGATTGGGAAAATTCCCGACAATTCAGTTGATGTTTGCTTTGCTGATCCACCGTTCAATCTCGACAAGAAATATTCCAGTTACAAGGATCGGAAGCCGCTGACTGACTATTTGGAGTGGTGTGAACGCTGGTTGGTTGAACTGCTCCGTGTAACCAAACCCAGTGGTTCAATTTTGATTCACAACATCCCGAAATGGTTAACCTATTACGCTGCAATACTCAACGAACATGCGGTCTTTAGGCATTGGATTGCGTGGGATGCAATGAGCACTCCATTAGGTAAAACGCTTTTGCCAGCGCACTATGGCATTTTGTTTTACAGCAAAGAGCAAAAAGGCACGAAATTTTTCGAGATACGCGCCCCACACAAGAAATGCCGCGTTTGTGATGCATATCTCAAGGATTATGGCGGCAAGAAAGATCAGATGCATCCATTTGGTTATCTAGTAAGCGATGTATGGTCAGATATTCATCGCATTCGCCATGCTAGTCGTCGAGATGAACATCCCTGTCAATTACCAATTCACTTGTTAGAACGATTGATTCTTATGACAACTGATGTTGGTGACGTTGTACTGGATCCCTTCATGGGCACAGGGACTACAGCAATTGCAGCAAAACGATTGCAGCGTCACTACATAGGATTTGAACTCGATCCGTTTTACCACCAAATTGCAGAAGACAAGCTTGAAAAGGAGAACAATCCTACCCTTTATCAAGGAATTCCTGTTTCTATGTTTCTCGGCAAAATCCAAAGTATTCGAGATTGTGACGCAAGTAATCTATTTCCAAAGCAGTTAACTTCGGTCGAGAAAAAGCGAAAGCAAAAAATCTAGACAGCAATCACAGCAACCAGAGCTACAACTCTTCGAAATGGTAGCGGCATCGGATGAGCATTTCCCATACTAATTGACCTATGCCGCGTATATTCATTTCCTACCGCCGTAAGGACAGCCGCAAAGATACCGGGCGCATATATGATCGTCTGGTAGAAGCCTTTGGCCGCGCCAATATATTCAAAGATGTAGATAACATCCCGCCCGGCTCTACCTATCCGGAAGAACTAGATAAAGCCATCGCCACCAGCGATATCTTTCTGGTGATGATCGGCGCGCAGTGGATAGATATCCGCGACGACGCGGGCAACCGCCGTCTTGACGATACCACCGACCCGGTACGGCTGGAAATTGAGCGCGGATTACAGGAAGGCGATCATCTCCGCATGATCCCGGTGCTGGTAGACGATGCGCCAATGCCCACTGCCAACCAACTGCCGGAGAGTATGCGTCCGCTGGCTTTCAAAAATGCGGTGGTGGTGCGTGATGACCCCGATTTCAACCGCGATGTGGAACGTCTGATCGCCCATATCCGGCAGATGTACGGCGTACCCACAGGCATGACCCGGCGTATTTCTCCGATCTGGGTGGCGCTGGTGGTGGCGGTACTGCTTGGCGCGGGACTGCTGATCGCGCAGGCATTGAGGCCGCCCACGCCGCCAGAAGCGACACATACGGCAGCATCTACGCTGGAAGCCAGCGAGATTGCCGCTGTTGTCACCGAAGAGCCAACCGATTCACCGACAGAAACGTCCACCGCCGCTGATACTGATGTTCCGACCGACATGCCAACATCAACCCGCACAGCCAGCCCGACAAGAACGCCGACCATGACGCACACGCCGGAGCTAGAAGCGCTGGCAATGACCTTTGAGGCTGAGCAGAGCGCAACCGCCGGTCATTTTGAAACCCTGACCGCAACCGCGTGGACTAGCACGCCAACGGTCAACCCGACTGAAACCTTCGTAGCATTCCTAACGCAGCGGGCGGCGGCAAACCAGACAACCACGGCGGACGCATGGACGGACACACCCACCAACACACCGACGCGAACGGCCACCTATACGAATACCCCGACGCGAACGGTCACAAGTACCCATACATTTACACCTTCGCCCACAACCACACCATCAAATACGCCGATCCCACCGGGCTTCGTTGGGAATCCAGTGACTGAAAACGGCGAATGGACACCGGTTGTGCAGGAGATGGGTGGCGTAAGCATGGTGCTGGTTCCGGCGGGCTGCTTCAATATGGGATCGGATGATCCCGATAACTATCCCGATGAACTGCCAGTACACGAAATCTGCTTCGACGCGCCGTTCTGGATTGACCAGACCGAGGTGACTAACCGCCAGTTCGTCAATTTTGATGGTGCAGCGCAGATAGGCAGCATTTACGCTGGCACACAACGCCCGCGCGATAACGTGAACTGGATAGAAGCGAGCGATTTCTGCGCTTTGCGCGGCGGCAGGCTGCCAACAGAGGCTGAATGGGAATATGCCGCGCGAGGGCCTGACAGCTTATTGTTTCCGTGGGGGAACGATTGGGATGCTGACCTTGTGGTGGTAGGCCGCGCTGTCGGGGCAGGGACGCAAGATGTTGGCAGCATCTCTGAAAACGCCTCATGGGTGGGTGCGCTGGATATGACTGGCAACGTGTGGGAGTGGACATCCAGCGCTTATTTGCCCTACCCATTTGACAGCGGTGATAACGATCATGATTTGCCTGACGAGGGGGATGAAGTGCCGGATCGGGTACTGCGTGGTTCGTCGTGGTACAACCCCGAAGCCCGTTTCGCTCGAACCAGCTACCGCGCCTACATTGAGCCGGAAGCGCGCAACCCGGCATACGGGTTCAGGTGCGTGATGGATTTTGAGGCGAGGAATTAGATAAGCCCCAACCCTGCCTAATGGACAGAGTGCGAGCCGTCCCTACAAGAGCATATAGGTTATGGCGCTAACCCCCGATCCTTGAGAAATTGGCTGATGATGGATGCTGTTTCGTCGGGCGCGGTGCAGAGGAAAAGATGCCCGTGACTTTCGATCTCATGGTATTCGGCCTGCGGCAAACGTTCACGTAACAGTGCTGCTGCCGGTTCCATGAAGGTATCGCTGGCGCTGCCGCGCACGACCAGAACCGGCAGGTCAACCGGCAGGCGGGCAATGTCATCCCAGATTTTCGTCCACACGGTTTCGTAATAGTGGGCTTCCCATTCTGGTGACCATGCCAGCGTGAAACCGCCATCGGGCGTAGGAACAACCAGTGCTTCCACGTACAACCACAGGGATTCATCTGAAAACTGGGCGAACAAGCCGCGCTCGCGCCAGAAATCAAAGGCTTCCTGACGGCTGGCGAAGTGGGAGCGGCGTTTGCGCGCCTTATCGGCTATCTGCATGAAAAATGGCGCATTACCCTTGCTCTCCCGGGCGGAGTCAATGGCTTCATTGATGGCTGGTTCAAAGATGGTGGGATCGAGCAAAATCAAGGCACTGAAACGTTCCGGATGCTGTGCCACCGCCATAATAGAAGCAGTCGCCCCGCCGGAATGTCCAGTTGCGATCACCCGATCCAAATGATATTCATCCATTGCCGCGACAGTGTCATCCACCAGCGTTTGCCATGTAGGCGACGAGGCTGGAGAAGGCGGATTCGACCACAGCGGGCGCGGCAGTATAGATATTGCATGTACCTGCAGCAGCAGAGGATCAATCATCAAGCGATAGGTGAGCGGGGGAAAACCGTTGCCCACCGCAAAATTCATGATCGGGCCGAATCCCCCAAAATCATACAGGGTGCCAGACATAGATTTCCTTCCTTATGCGTCAACCTCAAGAATCGCCATTTGATCAGGAGTGAGCGAAATGCCCACCTGCTGAAGCGCCAGAAACGCTGCGCCGACTACAGGCGCGGCGATCAATGGAGCTAAATACGCGCCGGGAACACGTTCCGCCAATGCCTGCATCAATAAACTGCGCGTCAAGGTGCTGTTTTCGACCACGCTGCCAGCGGCGGCGATGGGAATATCGCCTGAGAAGCCAAGCTTTTGCACCACCGCGTTGATCATGGCGCAAAGTTCGTCGCATCCTGCCTGCGCGATGGCATGAGCTATGGGATCGGTTTCAGCCACTTGCAGCACCACTGGCGCAAGCGCGGCGAATTTTCCGATATTGAGCGAGGGGTGATACGCCCAGTGCATCATATCGGTCACACTTTTGAGGCC
>CAZBPB010000198.1:0-4035 GCA_964493565.1 uncultured Pleurocapsa sp.
GATCTCAGGGCGCGTCCCAAGCAGAACCGTTGAGGAAAACTGCGCCCGCTCACGTTCGCGATCAATCGCCGGGTTGGTAACGACAGCAACTGTCTCCTTGAAGTAGTCCGTCAAATTCACCCGCGTTTTGCTGATTGCGCCCAGAGGCCCATCCCATCCCAACGAGCCAATCAACTCTTTGTTGCTTTCGGCTAACGCTTCTACAACGTTCGTGTGATAACGTTCCCATCCCAATGCCGCCATGACGGGGGTGTTCACTGGTACAGATTTGCGCTGCCAGGGTAGTGCGGTCTGTAAGCTGGCCTGCATTGCCTCAGCAACCGCTTCCAGAACCGGCGCAGTCGCTGTTTTAGTCAGTTGATAACCGCCGCTCCCATTGCTTCCGTTAGATGGACGGTTGTTGTAAGGCATCCGCTGCGGGTCTATTGGCAGGGGTGTCCATTCTCCGTTGGCTGTGCCGGTAGGAATAAACATCCCGCGATCCCGGCTGCGTTGATATACATGCCGCTGAATAGCCGGGTAATCCAACACCTCGATAGAACGCCCCGGCTGAATAATCAGTGCTATTTTCTCGCCCGGTGCCAGCGGCTTTGGGTCAGACGACATCATATCCAACGGATAAACGCCGCGTTCAGAACTGGCGAAATATTCCTTTTCAGTTTCGCCAAACCAGAGAGGCCGTAAGCCCAGTGCATCAACGCTGAAAACGCATTGATCGCCAACTCGTGCTGCTACTGCCGCGGGTCCCTGTGCAAATGGCCCGAACGCGCTGCGGATATTCGCGTAGGTATCATGGATTTCCGTCGCGTTTTCCATCAAATCGTGGCTGTAAGGTGGGAAAATGTATTCCATAGCCTCGATCAGGTCGAAGCCGAACTGCTGGCACAGGGCATCTATCATGCGGTCAATGTCCTGCGAATCAGAATTGCCCGTATCCAGATCTACGCCCAGCATGGCTGCTTCCATACGGAAACGCGAAATGGTGTTGAATTCGCCGTTGTGGCCTATAACATTGAAAGGTTGCACGCGCTCAAAAATCGGGTTGGTATTGGTGCTATAACGGGCATGTCCCAGCGTTACTGTAGACGCGTATTCAGGATCGCGCAGTTCAGGATAATAGCGGCGCAAAATCTCAACCGTTCCCTGAACCTTATAGACCACGCTCCGCGATGAGAACGAAGGGAAGTGAATCTTTAGGTCGCGCTCAAGCTGTGCCTGTAAACGATAAAGCGTAGATTCCAGTTTGTCTGAAGCGATGCGTCCATTCAACCCTGCAAACTGCCAGAAAGCGGGTTCATTCTGTTCTGCGCTGCGACCAAGTACCCGGCGATCCGTTTTTCCGGGACGCTCTATCAATACCTCAAGACCAGCCTCGCGCATGCTCTGCGATATGGCATCTACCATGGCAGGTACATTCCCGCGTTGTGAAACCGGGATCATCACATGGGCAACCCAGAAATTCGCGTCGGTGGCCATTGACGATCGCATTCCCTTCAGCGCCAGCGTCTTTGCCCACAACTGGCGAGGAATATCCGTCATGATGCCCACACCATCGCCTTCGCCATCCACGAAGCCGGTGCGATGCCCCATACGGGCAAGCGCCTCAATTGTGCGTTTTACATTACCGTGTGTAGCTTGTCCACCCTTACGAACTGCGCAAATGAGGGCGCAAGCATCGCGCTCACGCGTATCCTCACGATGAAGTGGAGGTATACAGGACGTTTCTTCCTGTGTGGGTTCGTGGTTGCTCATGACGTGTCCTCGAAATTTGTGATATAGACACAAAAAGAGCGGGTCGCTCTTTATCACAATGTATCAAAATTACGGTTTTGAGGACTACGTTCACAATGCGAGAGAAATTTAGTTATCGTCTATTGCAAGTTGCACAAGAAAACGATGCTTCGCGTATTGCGATGGGGCACTTCGCCTAATACGACTGGCACAGTACCCCGTATTTTCTAGTTGAGCGCAAGCAATCTGCGAATGGTCAGCGCAAGATGTAGTGCAAGGCGTATCTCAGGACGCTCCAAATCAACTTGCGCAATTTCATTGATGCGATTCATACGATAGAGCAGTGTGTTGCGGTGAACGATCAGCATTTCGGCAGTCTGGCTTAAATTACCGTGACAGGCGAAAAATGCCTCTAGCGTCTTGATCAAGTCAGCATGCTGGCGCATGTCGTAGTCAAGTAGGGTTCCCAGAGTCTTTTCGTAGAAAGCAATTAGTTTTTCCCGGTCAGATAAGCTCAAAATAAGCTGGTACACGCCAAGATCGCCAATATATAACGGCGTGTCGGTTTGCAACCGTTTTGCAAGATCAAGAGCCTGTGTTGCATCACGGTAGCTCCCACGCCACGAGGTGATGTCCCGCGCAGGCTGTCCGATACCGATGGCGACACGTGCTCCGGGATACTGCCGCTGTATTTCCGTGGTAAATACCTTCGCCAGCTTCATTGCGAGGTTGACAGAGTCTTTATCGTCCGTCGCTTGAAACACAAGCACTTCATTTTCTCGCTCGCGTTGCCATATCAGCCCTGAAGCCCGTTGCGCGGCTACGATGCCATTGATAATCGTTTCCAAACGCCTCAGCGAAGGGGTTTTATCACCTTGCCATGACAGCACAACCGCAACATGTGTTTGCGTCATGTCATGTTCAAAACGTTCGCCCTGGCGAATCGCTTCTTGCTGGCTCACATCACCAATGAGCAGTCGATCCAGAAAAGTGCCGCGCAGCCTTTTTTCGGTATCGCTAATCGCTTTGGCTTTTGCCATTTCCAGGGCGCAGGCAGCAGCTCCGTGTTCAGCAACCAGCATGTCAATGTCGTCAAGATCGTTGTCACGCCCGATAATTGAGAGATAACCGCGCCCAATATCCTTGGTAATAATCGGCGAAACCAGGCGCGCAAGTCCCGGCGTAGGTAGTGACTGCATCAAAACTGGGTTTTCAACTTCGATTACGCGGTGACGATCTTGAATTTCGACGGGCAAGTTATCATGCTTACGTAGGAAAAGCTCAACGTCATCCCAGTACGATACAAATTGAGGTTGCACCGAGCTGTAAAGCACCTGCAGCCGCTTATCCTGCACGATAACTGCCTTGTTGGTTAGCCTTGCCATCGCGCCAATCAGTTCTTGCATTCCTTCATTACGTGAGGAAATCTGGGTAAGCTGGCGGTAAATTTGCGTACCGCGCCGCTCAATTTGGCCTTTTCGGTCAACGAGCAGGCTTACTATCTGCTTTTCAACCAGTCTAGGCCGTGTGCCTACCGGAAGCATCAAAACCGGAATGCCATAAGCATTGGCTTCGGCAATTGCAGTTGATGAGGGGTTCTCGCTCAATACAACCGCTGCGGCCTGGTTATCAGATGCCCAACGGATGATTTCAACATCCGTACTTGCCCGCGAGAATGTCGCTTCACGCGGGGCAACAAGTATCATCTCATCGTTCTGTAGGCTTTTTGCCGTCGTACCGTCTTCTGGATAGATCACGGTTGTCCATGACACTATGCGTTGCAGTAGCCCATCGCCAGCTACAACTTTTGTGCCTAAAGGAAGGGCTAGTTTTCTTACATCTTCTACAGTGACCTGGTGCGCTGGATCCGTCATAATTGCCTTCAGATATTCTGCACAATTACTTTACTTGAAATAGACTATTTTGTGCAGATTGTCAAGATATTCAACATTGAAACTAGAATTGTGATACTGTCCGGTGTCGAGGCAGGGATAACTTGATGGCAGCTAAACGGATCGGAATATTGACGGGTGGTGGTGATGCGCCGGGGTTGAATGCAGTGATTCGCGCAGTAGTGCTAACGGCGCGCAACCGCTACGGTTGGGAAGTAGTCGGTATTCGTGAAGGCTATGATGGCCTGCTGCATGGTGCGCCGACTGTTGCGCTTCCGGAAGAACGAGTAAGAGATCTGCTGCCACGCGGCGGTACGATTCTCGGCGCGGTTAATCGCGGCAATCCCTTTTCCCGGCGCGTTACTCGCCCCGATGGCACAGTAGAGACTGTTGATGTTTCTGCAGAGGCTCT
>CAZBPB010000198.1:4045-7408 GCA_964493565.1 uncultured Pleurocapsa sp.
CGGCGTATGGATGATCTCGGTCTGGATGCGCTGGTGGTTGCTGGTGGCAATGGCACAATGGCAATTGCCGATAATCTCGTTCAGCGCGGTGCGCGCATCGTTGGCGTCCCCAAGACCATTGATAACGATCTCGATTTAACCGATGCAACCTTTGGGTTTGATACCGCTATCCTTACTGCGACTGAAGCACTTGATAAATTGCAGACTACCGCTGAAAGCCATCAACGTGCGATGGTTCTTGAAGTAATGGGACGCAACGCCGGGTGGATTGCCCTTTATGCTGGCATTGCAGGCGGTGCCGATGCTATTTTGATCCCTGAAATCCCCTTTGATATCAGTGTCGTCTGCCGCAAGATTGACTCGTTACGCAATAATGGCCGCCGATATAGTCTAATTGTGGTTGCTGAAGGCGCAAAACCCGTTGGTGGGGGGCAGCTCTATTATTTGAAAGGCACGGAAGAAGCCGGCATCCGTCTTGGCGGGATTGGCTACGTTGTAGGCAGTATGCTTTCTGAATGTATGGAAGGGGAAGTGCGTGTCACCGTGCTGGGCCACCTTCAGCGCGGTGGCCAGCCAACTCCGCGTGATCGCTGGTTGGCGACTCAGTTTGGTCATGCCGCTGTTCAACTCGTCGCAGATCAAAAATGGGGCTTTATGGTAAGCCTAAAAGGCAATAATGTCGTGCCAGTCACCATGTCAGATTCTATACGCGGCCTGAAGTCAGTCAATCCGGATGGGGAACTTGTGCAAATGGCGCGTGATCTGGGTATCGTGTTTGGGTAAGAAGCAATATGAACTCAATTTGGCAATAAACAACAAACGCGGCGTTCAAGTTGTTTCGAACGCCGCGTCTTGATTTGACACTTGTTGTGAGCTGCATTTATTCCGCTGGCTGGGGAGGGAATGCGCCAATTTGCGCCAGCAAGTTGACGACATCTATAACCGCCCAATTTTCGGCAACTAGGCCATGTTCATCAAAGCGGAAGATGCCGATACCGTTCATGGACACCGGTAGCCCTGTGGCTGGAATACCGAACAATGGTCCATCATGAGTACCTGAATAAGTGACGTGCAGCACTACACGATCATCCCCGATAATAACATCATTGACTTCCTGAGTAAGATCGGAAATCGCGCCGTAAAATCCTGCGATATAAGCCTTTAGCCCCTCACGGTCCAATTCCGGTGCAAGGGGTAGGTGTCCTACGTAATCCGGCGCGAAAACCTCGTCAATGATGTCCAAACTTGGCCCATCGAAAACCGCATCGAACTGCTCAACAAACGTCAGAATATCGTCTTCAGACATAGAAGTTGCTTCCTCCGTTGCATCTTGCGCCAAGGTTGCGCTGGTCGAGATCAAAGCAATCACGCTGATAAGCAGAATACCGAACATCAATGTCTTTGGTTTCAGATTTTTGAACATCTTGCATGTCTCCTGAAGCGCAATGAACGTTGATGACAGGTTATCGAAACAGTAGGCGGGCTGTCACCCTTCTTCAAGGAGGGATGCTAGGAGGGAAAATGATATGCCGTACTGTGAACGCAGAACGTTAAATTTGGAGAGATATAAGCGATAGCGCGGCATCTATGGTTTGCGGAGAAGACATAACGTCCATGCCACCGCTTAAACTTGATTTTAGGTGATCTATGAACTTGTCCAACTGCTGTCGATCTGTTTCACTTAGCCGATCCCATTGGTCAGGCTGCTTCAGAAAATAAGCCAGCGCTAATGCGTGGAATTCGTCGCCTGTTTTCCCAAGATATTGCAAAGAAATTCGTACTGTATGGAGTTTGAGTTTTGGTACAAGGTCTTCAGCGAGTAACTGCTTGAGATAATTTCTTGCTTCCTTCAGGTTGTCCTGTTGGATGCAAATTTCGGCAAGATTAAGCTTTGCGGAAAATGCGGCAGTGAAGCGTCCCGTATTTTCTTCAATTTGCATAACTTCAAATGCTAGTGAGATCGCAAGCTCAAACTGGCGCGTTCGAAATGCAATGATTCGCATCGTATCCAGTGCACCGGCAATTCCCGTTGGATATTGCACCTCACGTGCTGTGGCGAGGCATTCTTTGCTGAGTCGCAATGCATCATCATAATCACCAGTTTCTAAAGCCAGATCAGCGAGCCTGTTCAGCACAAAAGTAATGCCCCAAACATTCCCAAGTCTTTTTAAGAGCGCGTAGGCATCAATCAGCTTTTTTCGTGAATCAACTAAATCTTTTCGGGTGAACGAAGATATGCCTAACAAGAACAGTAAGCAAGCTTCTGCCCAATGATCGTCATAGAGTTGAGCAATTGCATATCCCTTCTGAAAAATGTCTTGCGCCTCATTTAGTTCGCCAAGCGTATTTTTTGCGCTTCCTAGCATCATCATTGGCCACGGTGTTTCATGAATCGCATTGCACCGGTTAAGAATGTCGATGCTTTTTTTCGCGGTCGGGTAACTGTGTTCAAAGTTCTGTGCACGCTCGAAGACAAGTGATCGTGCTGCCAGTAACCTCCCCAAAGTTACACTTTCCTGATCAGCTAACTGTTCAATTGCCAAATCAAATATTTTTTCAGCTTCAGTGAATCGCGCACGAATTTCATAGAAATACCACAGATCGGTGAATGGGTAGATGGTTTCTGCATTGCCCGTTTCAATTGCCCATCTGAAAGCTTGTTCGACGTTGGCAAATTCATCATCGAGCATACGCAGGGCAGTCAGTTGCCTGGTTGTCTTAAGCGCCTTCCCGTGGTTACTAGCTAAAACACCAAAGTAACACATGAATAAATTTCGGGTGGCATCATATTCGCCGGATTGTTGCAAACGTTCTTCCGCATATTGCCGGAGCAGTTCGTGAACTTCGTATCGTCCAATATCCGATTTGTACCAGACGAGTGCTTTCTCAATCAGGTTTCCAAGAAGTTGTATGTTAGCATCTGCTATCTGTTGTGCCGCTTCACGTGTAAATCCGTCTCGAAACAGTGACAACTTTGCAAAACAGGTTTGTTCGAACGAGTTAAGGCGTGTCCACGTTGACTCGAAGACGCTGCGTAGGCTGTAGAGCCGCGTTGGCACGTTTTCCAGTTTCGCACTTAGAAAATCCGTATTCTTTGAGATTTCCTCCGCAATTTCAGCCAGTCGCATTTTCCCGACCCATGCCGCGGCAAGTTCTATGCCCAGCGGCATTCCCTGAGTGAGCCGGCATATGCGAATAATGCTTGGCTCGTCATCAGCCAGAAATCGTGCTTCGGCTCGTTGCGCGCATTGCACAAAAAACTGAACCGCCGCGTAATCGAAAATATTCTCAACGCTTGCATGGGTTGGGTAAGCAAGTCCGCTTAGTTTATAAACAGTTTCTCCATTTAGGTTTAGTTCTTCG
>CAZBPB010000199.1:0-6161 GCA_964493565.1 uncultured Pleurocapsa sp.
CGGGTACGGAGTAATGAATGGCAGATTTCGCATTGTTGGAGAAAATAGCGTCTGAACTTATTGAGCTTTTTGAGGTAGAAGCACCTCCCATTCCCGTAGAGTTTATGCTTCAACATCCGTTTCCCGATATGTGGGAAGAAGTAGATATTTCGTTGGCGTCAGGCAGTTTCATGATACTGGATGACCCTTACCGTCCACGGATGTCACTTGCAAGAATGCTGGCTAAAGAGGTTTTCACCTGTAACTGGGGCATCGAGCGAGGATTACTGCCCCATCAGAACGATAAGCCGATGATTAGCGCGATGGCAAGATCGCTCACCATGCCCAAAAGAATGGTGATGGCACTTGCCCCATCAGCACGCGTTCCTGAATTGATGAGCGATTATTTTGAGGTTCCTAAGAAAGAAGCGGCACGTCGGCTAGATGAGATCCGTTCCTATGCGTGATGCCTACCGTTCGATCTGGAATTTGCAATCAAGCGGGCCTGCGCTATCGCCTGATCACGGGTACTTACTGCACCACTAACTTGAGCCTCAGTAATTGCGTTCAGCAATTCACCAATGAGTTTGCCCGGTGAAAGTCCTAACTCGGCAATCAATTCATCCCCATTTAGCAGCATAGGGGGCGTTACATAGCGCTCACGTTCAATAAAGTAGGCATGAAACAGGAATTGGGCCTGCTCCAGGCGACGAAGCCAGACGTCTTGCTCAAGATCAACTTCATGGGCTGCCAGATACTGTGCCAACAACAAAAGGATTGTATCCACCCCTGCATCACCAGCCGTTTTCCAGAAGCGGTGAATAGAAACGGGATCGAGCAGATCAACAAGTTCGACCAGCGGCGCGCACCCCACAGTCAAATTCAGTCGGACTTTTTCCGCGTTACTCAGGCGTAAGTGTCGAGCAAACTGTGGGCGTTCATTCGACCACTGGTAAGCCAGATGCTCATATAGCTGCGTGCGGTATCGATCTAATGAGACGACAAACATCCCCAGATCAAACTGGGCGGCAGTTTCATCGGTGCGCGCAGGGCTGACAGCAGTATAAAAACGACGCAGGGCATCTACGATCAAAAATGCTATTTCTTTGGCGCCAGATGAAGCGAACACACCGGGTAATACGACGTCCAGCAGGCCAAGCCGATCAGCAATAACGAAGACCGTCTTGATTCCGGGCAATTCCAACAGTTTGAACCATTCATCGCGAATACGCTCTGGCGACATTTCTGCCAGTCTGGCCGAATTATCCCTGACTGAGGCAAGGGCGGCTTTCTCAATTTTGAGGCCAAACTGTACGCTGTAGCGCACTGCCCGCAAAACCCGTATCGGGTCGTCGCTTATGCTGTGTGGCAGGCATTGACGCAGGGTTTTTGCCTGTAGGTCGGATACTCCGCCGCAAGGATCGTAGGCGAGCGATAGATCTCCCAGCAAATCTACGGCCAGCGCATTGATGGTGAAATCGCGCGCAAGCAAATCATCTTGCAGGGTTTCGCCACGAAAACCCGAAACGTCAATACTTCTTTGAGTACTATTTACAGTGTAGATTACCCGTCCAACATCACGGGTTTCATCCAGCGGGTAGAATGCGCCGCCGAGACGGTTCGCAATCTTGCGGGCAATACTGATGCCATTTTTCTCAACAGTAAGGTCAATGTCACGGATCGGACGGCGCAAGTAAGCATCACGCACAGGCCCCCCGGCGATATAAAGTGGCTGATTCAACTCCTGAAGCTGGTCTCGCAAATCGAGGATTTCATCCGGCCATGCCAGCGTAATATGACGCGCTATCTCACTCACTGATCAGAGCCTCTTCGCGCACAACACCAACAAAGGGCAAGTTTCTGAACTTCTCGTCCAGATCGAGTCCGTAACCGAACACAAATTTATCTTCTATTTGAAAGCCGATGTAATGTATCGGGATGTGAATTGACCGCCGGGATGGCTTATCCAACAGCGTACAAAGTTTGACGCTTTTGGGGTGACGGGCTTGCAGCACATCCATCACAAATTTGAGCGTGTAGCCACTATCAATGATGTCTTCAACGATTAATAGATCTTTGCCTTCAACCTCACCGCGCAAGTCCATATCAATACGCACTTTGCCAGTCGATTCACGCGCACCACGTCCGTAGCTTGATATTGCCAGAAAGTCAATTTCATGTGGCACATCAATCTGGCGCATCAGATCAGTAAGGAACATGACCCCGCCCTTCAGGATGCAAATCAACATCAATGAAGGAGTATCGGCATAATCGCGACTGATCTCCTGCCCGAGCTGTGCGATACGTTGTCGCAGCGTAATTTCATCAATTAAAATTTCCTTCAAATAGCGGTCATAGGCCGTCGTCATCGGTCATCCTCACTGTAGTACGCCTGATTATAACAACCCTCTTTGAGGCAAGCGGTAGAATGGTAAAGTATTTAACATTCGGATCAGTAAAAGTGATATTCCCATGACTTCTCAAACACCCGACATCCAAGTTTCCGAGCCGCGCAGCAGCGTGCGCGTCACTTTACCTGATGGCATTGTGCTAGAAGCTCCAAAAGGAACTATTGTTGAGCATTTTTTACAGACACACCGCGAGATCAACCCGGAAGCCTATCCCAGTGAAATTATGGGGGCGATTGTCGACTCACGGTTGCGAGAATTATCTTATCCGATTCAACGTGACGCTAATATATCTCCGATAACGCTTTCCGACAGTGACGGACGGCGGATTTATCGGCGCACACTGGTATTACTACTGGTCACGGCGGTCAGTGAGCGGTTCCCCGGTGTTGACGTCAGCGTAAGCTATGCTGTGCCGGATGGTGGTTATTACTGTCTGGTCAAAAACCACGCGCCGTTCAAGGATGACGAGGTGAGGGCGCTGGACGAACACATGCACGCCATTGTAGAGGCCAATGCCCCGATCACCAAGCAGGTAATGAAACTTTCTCAAGCGATTGAAATGTATGAAGCACGCGGCAATATGAATAAAGTCCGCTTAATGCGTCAGCGGACACGCGGCGATCTGAACATTTACACCCTGCGCGGGCATTCTGATTATTACTATGGCTACATGCTGCCTTCAACACGCTATCTCAAACTGTTCAGGCTGGTGAATACACCCACCGGCGGGTTCATCCTACAGTACCCGCGCAGCAGCACTCCAAACGCGCTGGCTGAGACGGTTGACAATGGCGGCAAGATTTCAAGACTGTTTGAGCGTACCGAGATGCTCACCGAGCGGCTAGGTGTAGAGGACATTGGTCGTTTGAACCAGATCGTGACGGGCAATCGCGTTCAAGAGCTAATTCTCGTCTCTGAGGCGATCCATGAGCAGCAGATCAGTACCATAGCTCAGAATGTGTATGACGCTTATCATGAACGCGATCTACGGCTGGTGTTGATTGCGGGGCCGTCCAGTTCTGGAAAAACCACGTTTTCAAAACGGCTTGCCATTCACTTACTGGCGCACGGTTTACGCCCGTTCACTGTAGAATTGGACAATTATTTTCTTGATCGTGAACTAACCCCCAAAGACGAAACCGGCAATTACGATTTTGAGGCATTGGAGGCCATCAACCTACCCCTGTTCAACCAGCAGTTACGCGAATTGATAGCCGGTGAACAGGTTGCCCTACCCCACTTCAACTTCAAACTTGGCAAAAGCGTCGAAGGCGTGTCCACCAAATTGGACAGCAATCATATACTGGTGATCGAAGGCATTCACGGGATCAACCCGCGCTTGGTGACCGATATTCCAAATTCTCGGATTTATCGCATTTATGTCTCGGCGCTTACCCAGTTGAATATTGACAATCATAATCGTATTCCGACGACCGATGTGCGTTTGCTGCGACGTATTTGTAGGGACGCTTACAATCGGGGACATAACGCCACCGCCACAATCAATATGTGGCCAAGCGTGCGACGTGGCGAGAAACGAAATATATTCCCGTATCAGGAAAACGCCGACTCTATTTTCAACTCGGCGCTCAATTACGAATTAGCATCGCTCAAACCGTTTGCCGAGCCGCTGCTGCTACAAGTAGCCTCGGGAACACCCGCTCATATCGAAGCCAACCGCCTGCTCTCATTTCTGCGTTGGGTACAGCCGTTCTCGCCCGAGCAGCAAATGATGATTCCAGATACTTCGCTGCTTCGCGAATTCATTGGCGGCTCAATTCTGGGCGACTATTTGCCCGGCGATCTGAATACACGGGATGTATAGGGAAAGCCTTGCGAGCGCTGGCGGTCAGGATTAGGATCGGCCTATCGTGGTTGATTTATGAAGGATTCCGTCTTGAGTACCGATCTGCTGATACATAATGCGCGGCTGGTTACACCTGATCAACCAGCAAAACGCGGCTGGCTGCTGTGCGTTAATGGCAAAATTGATCGCATCGGCTACGGCGATGCGCCGGTATTTTCAGATATCGAACAACTGGATGGTCAGAATCGCATGCTGCTGCCCGGCTTCATTGATATCCATGTACACGGCGGCAATGGGTATGAAGCGATGGATGCACAACCAGACACACTGCCTGAACTTTCGCAATTCTATGCTCATCATGGCGTTACCTCATTTCTGGCGACAACATGGACAGAAACTCGCGAACGCATTCAAACTGCTTTAGATTACTTTGCCGCGTGGAAAGACACGCCTTTGCCCGGCGCAAAGATGCTCGGGGTACATCTTGAAGGGCCGTATCTAAATGTCGAAAAGATAGGAGCGCAAAACCCCGACTATGTGCGCTCTGCGGCAAAAGATGAGGCCACCGCATTCTTAGATACCGGCATCATCCGGCTGCTTTCGCTAGCACCAGAAATTACTGAGAACCAGTGGCTGATCAGGGAATGCGTCCAGCGCGGCATCACCGTCTCGGCGGCGCATACATCGGCTACCTACGATGAAATGAAACATGCTGTTGACCTTGGTTTGAAGAACACAACACATACCTACAATGCGATGACAGGTCTGCATCATCGCGATCCGGGCACCCTTGGCGCGGCGCTGGCATTTGACGAAATCAGATGCGAGCTAATTGCAGATAACATCCATGTGCATCCGGGCGCAATGAAAGTGCTGTATCGCGCGAAAGGGTTGGATCGGGTGATTCTAATCACCGATGCTGTGCGCCCTGCTGGACTGCCAGACGGAGATTACCCGATAGATAATCGGATCATTTCAGTAAAAAATGGGGCTGCCCGGTTGCCAGATGGCACTCTAGCAGGCAGCATATTAACAATGGAACGGGCATTAAGGAATTTCGCAGCTGCGGTGGGCGAACCGGTTGAACAATTCTGGCAGGTCAGCAGCTTAAACGCGGCAAAATCTATCGGCGCGGCGGCGCATGTTGGCAGCATCGAAGTTGGCAAAGATGCCGATCTGGTGCTGATTGACGAACAAGTCAACGTATTTGCAACTATCGTTCAGGGGAATCCAATTTATCATCCCGATTAAATTCACAACGGATAACATCACTTTTCCGTATAAATCTAGGGGAAAGTCTACCTGGCAATACAGGACTTGCGCATTAGGAGAGCATTACGATGAACAGCTTTGAGCGCATATTTGCGACCAGTATCATCTGGCTAGCGGTAACCGGCATCGCAGTTGCAATGATTTTTTCACCACAAATGGTCAATTCCTTTCTGTTTGTAGTTCTGATTGCTGGCGCTTTTTTGAGCACGGCAGTAGTCTGGGGAACGAGCGTGGCTCTGGCCTCAAACAAGGCATCAGCAGAACGGCAAGCCCAACATAGCGAACGAAATATAAGCGATAAACCTAAGCGCCGCCCGCAAAACCCTGAGAATTGGCTGAACGATCTGGATAGCGAGCAATTGGACGCGCTTGAAAGCGCTCTTGCGGCGCGGCATAAGCACATGGATGAAGACGAGCAGATTGAATTGAACCGCCTGCTCGCAGAGCAAGAAAATGCTCGTAAAGGCTACTAGATTTTGCCGTTCCGTTTAGCGAAGAAACGCCGGGGTCAACAACGCGTTGCTATCATCGGCCTTGATTGTGCCGAACCATCCCTTGTTTTTGAGAAATATGCCGCTGATCTGCCAACATTCAGCCGCCTACGGAAAAACGGTGTATGGGGTCGGCTTGAAAGTGTGATTCCGGCGATCACGGTTCCCGCCTGGTCGTGTATGATGTCCGGGCAAGACCCC
>CAZBPB010000199.1:6211-7376 GCA_964493565.1 uncultured Pleurocapsa sp.
TCCGCAACCGCGCCGATTACACCTATGATCATCTCATCGTCTCTAGTGGAGACGCGGTACAGCAGCCGCGCCTATGGGATATCCTTTCGCGCTATGGCAAAACCAGTATTATGCTTAACGTTCCCGGCACTTATCCGCCGCGCCCGCTCAACGGGAAAATGGTGGGCTGCTTTCTAACACCGGATGCCTCTGCCGGATATACCTACCCGCCCGGCCTGAAAACCGAAATACAGACAAAATTTGGCGACTATCCGTTCGACGTAAAAGATTTCCGCACCCGCGAAAAAGACCGCCTACTCAAGCAAATCATCGCGATGACCAGAACTCATTTTGAAGCAGCGCGCTGGCTGGCAAAAGAGAGCGACTGGGATTTGTTTGCAATGGTCGAAATTGGTCTGGACAGAATGCACCACGCATTCTGGAGCTACATGGACAAAGGCCATCGCAACTATGCGCCGGGTTCGCCCTATGCTGACGCCATTCGCGACTATTACCGACTGCTTGACAGCGAGATTGCTACACTGCTTCCGCTTTTAGGCGAGGATACCGTGATTTTTGTAGTATCTGATCATGGCGCGAAGAAGATGGACGGCGGTATCGCGATTAACGAATGGCTGATCCGGGAAGGCTATCTGACGCTGGCAGAACCCTATCCAGCCGAAATTCGCAAGCCAGAAGCGCTCAAGATTGACTGGTCAAAAACGCTGGCATGGGGCGAAGGTGGTTACTACGGACGGCTATTTTTGAACATTCAAGGCCGTGAGCCTCAAGGCATCATCCCGGCGGAAGACGTGCCACGCGTGCTTGCGGAAATCAAGACTAAATTGGAAACGCTGGGCGGCGAGAATGGGCAATCTATCGGCACACGCTGCTTTCTGCCCTATGAGATTTATCCAGTCGTTGAGGGTATTCCCCCTGATTTATTGATCTATTTTGGCGATTTGTCATGGCGTTCGCTGGGTACTGTCGGCTGGAATCGCGTACATGTGCTAGAAAATGACACCGGGCCGGACGATGCCAACCACGCGCAGCACGGAATCATCATTGCCTATGATCCCCAAAATCCAGCCAACGGACGCCAACTTGAGAATGCCCACCTACTACAAATTGCACCGACGGTTTTGAACCTGTTTGGAATAGAAGCGCCAAAGGCAATGCAAAAACC
>CAZBPB010000200.1:0-7303 GCA_964493565.1 uncultured Pleurocapsa sp.
CTACAGCATCAACATCATTGTTCAAAAGGGCTTCAACCGCAGCGCCAAAGACATCGAAACTGCGGGTATTGTCTGCGCCGAAGACTTCATGCGCGGTGATTTCGTTAGTGGTACCGATTTGAGTTGCAACCACAAAGTCAGGCAGCGCCAATAGTTCTTCAACGGTGCTGAAACGGCTTTCATCTTCGCGTATCAGCAAAGTTTCATCGTACGCCTGATAGAGCTGTGAGAAATCAACCGATTCGTCGCGTTCAGCGGTGTACGTGATGCCATCAGCAGCCACATCGAACTCGCCCCCGGCGATGGCGATCAACATCCCATCCCACGACGTTTCTTCAAATACCGGTACGCAATTTAGAAGGGCGCACATCGCATTGAAGGTGTCATAATCCCAACCCACAGCTTCACCAGCGTCGTTTATGTAGTTGTACGGAGGGTAGGCATTTTCGATAGCAACAGTGATCTCACGCCCTTCGAGGTCTGGAACTTCAGGTGTAACAAACCAGCGGGTGTAAATTTGATCCCAGCGCCCGCTGGCGATCAACGCATTCATTGCCGCGTTGATGGGTTCAATCAGATCGCTGCCGGACGGGAAGGCGAAGGCCAAACCCTGCTGACCGCTCAACGATTCGTCCAGAGTACGCATGTTACCCCGCTCTTCGATATAACCCTCGGCAGCCGGGCGGTCAACCACTACAGCATCAACATCATTGTTCAAAAGGGCTTCAACCGCAGCGCCAAAGACATCAAAACTGCGGGTGTTGTCTGCGCCGAACACGTTATGTGCGGTGATTTCGTTAGTGGTGCCTATTTGAGTTGCCACCACGAAATCAGGTAATGCCAGCAGTTCTTCGATGGTACTGAATCGGTCTTCACCCTCACGTACCAGCAGTGTTTCGTCATAGGCCTGATAAAGCTGCGAGAAATCAACCGTTTCATCGCGTTCCGGCGTGTAGGTGATGCCATCGGCAGCGATATCGAACTCACCGTTAGCGATAGCAATCAGCATCCCGTCCCATGTTGTGACTTCGAACACGGGAACGCAGTTGATCAAGCGGCAAATATCACGCAGCGTATCGTAGTCCCAACCCACAGCTTCACCAGCTTCGTTTATGTAGTTGTAGGGAGGATACGCATTTTCAATGGCGATGGTGACTTCACGACCTTCCAGATCAGGCAGTTCAGGTGCTGTGTCTTGAGCCGCGATGCCCGAAACGGACAAAACGACAATAAAAAGCGCGATCAATAGTAATTTGAGACGCATGTCGGGGTGCCTCCTAAGCAGCTTAATACGCTAAAGATTGACGGAGTTTGCGGCAACATTATAGAGAATTCAGAGGATGACCGCTACAAATTACCTTTGAGACGCAATACATAAGCACAGCTATCAGTGTTGCGTAGAAAATCAACGGCTGTAAACCCGGCGTTGAACGCCTGGATCAGCGCATCGCGCAGTCCGAGTCGCCATGTTTTCCGACTGGATGAATCAAGGGTGCGAAGGTTGCACGGGATTTCGATGAGGATCATGTTATTGCTAATGGCTTCAGAGTGTACAACTGGTTTCCCTTCGATAGCCGACAATAATCGCGGAAAATGCTTCGCATAGTCATCGCTAGGAATAGGCTCATGCAGCGTTGTAAGATCCCATGACGCTTCCAGGCGGTCACTATCTATGCCGCGATTGATGGCATCATTCATTGTGCCGTAGAAATTCACGTAATACAGATTGCTAGTTGCGCCCAACAGGCGAAGATTAAAATTTGCATTGCCTGCTTGCAGAGGATCGAATGTCCAATGAATCTCTCTATAGCCAGCAGCACGCCCCCATTCGGCCTGCGCCTGCTTAAGCCTATAGCCGATATTCTGGCGTTGGTAGGTTTCTAGAACACCGGTTACATGTGACCATAGCAGTGGAACACCGTCCCGAAAGCCGGGGAAGGCCACGCTCATCCCGACCATCGTTTTACCGTCATATGCGCCAATCGAGACGCCACCGGCTGAACGAATTGCTTGCATCAAACTGGAGGGGATTACATCTCTATCTTGTACACCCCATACCGCGATTTCGATTTCGACTGCTTCTTCAAATTCTTCGACTGTTTCCAGTACGCGAAGATAGATCTCGCTCATCTACCCAGTGGCTCCGCGACGACAAGGCCGATCAACGCCGTGATCAGCCCAACATGTAAAGTGATTGCCCATATCCATTCCAGGACGTTGGATGGAGCGATGAGATTCAGAATCTGTGCAATAAATGCCACTATGACCAGGCTGATTCCAATGATGATTGGCAACCCCCGACGTTTCGCCAACCCTGAGGAGAGCGATTCGAGCATTCGGGCAAAACGAGAGGACTGGTCAATTCGTTTGAACATGGCCTATCCTGAAATGCGGTACTGTTTGAATCTATCGAACAAATTCGCCGGTAGGCGTACTGTTAATTCTATTCCAGAGTCTTTTGCCGTTTGTTGATGAACTATCGCCAATTCATGAAGCTGTGAAATCAGATCGCCGCGTTCATAGGGCAATAAAAGCTTTACATGATAAAGCGACGAGGATATAGCCCGCGAGATTGCGCTCGTCAGCTTATCAATGCCTACATTTTTACGCGCGGAAATCGTCACAATATCAAAATATTCGTGCGGGTTGGGTGGTTCGGGCGGGGCTTCGCCTTTGAATTTGTCAACCTTATTCCATACAAGAATACGGGGGACAGGTGGTACATCAATTTCTGCTAGCGTGTCTTCTACCGTCTCAATATGACCGATGGCATTGTGCGCATTGATGTCTGCCACCTCAAGGATGATATCAGCTTCAGTAATTTCCTCCAGCGTGGCACGAAAAGCCGCAATGAGTGTTGTTGGCAGCTTTTGGATAAAACCAACTGTATCGGTGACTAAGATTTGTAAGCCATTTGGCAGGTCTACGCGCCGGGTCGTCGGGTCCAGCGTAGCGAATAACTGGTCAGCAATATATACGTCTGCGCCGCTAAGCGCTTTGAGTAGGGTTGATTTGCCTGCATTGGTGTACCCGACCAGCGCAACCAGCGGAATACCGGTACGGTTGCGCTGCTGCCGGTGACGACTGCGATGTTCACGCACTTTCTCCAGTTCCTGCTTCAAACGGCTGATGCGACGCCGGATTTCACGACGGTCAACTTCTAGCTGGGTTTCGCCCGGCCCGCGCAGACCAACGCCACCGCTGGTACCACCTGCCTGACGTGAAAGATGCGTCCATTGCCGGGTTAACCGGGGCAGGCGATATTCGTACTGAGCAAGTTCAACTTGCAGCGCGCCCTCGTGCGTGCTAGCGTGCTGGGCAAAGATATCGAGTATCAGCGCTGAACGATCCAGCACTTTGATATTTTCGCCAAAACGTTCTTCAAGCTCACGCTGGTGACGGGGGGTAAGTTCGTCATCAAAAATCACCGTTTGGATATCGTTGGCAACCAGTGATTCGCGGATTTCTTCAACCTTGCCTGAACCGATCAGCGTTGCTGGATCAGCCTGATTCAGATTTTGTGAGGTTTGACCAGCAACTTGCATGCCGGCGGTATCGGCAAGTAAAGCCAGTTCTTCTAGCGACTCGTCGGTGGTTAGCAGTGGACGACTGCCCTTAATGCCGATGCCAACCAGAAAAGCCCGCTCAGGGCGTTGACCTAGTTCATATGAATGCTCAGCGGGCATAAGCTAATTCCGCCCTTGGTACCAGTGCTTTAGGCGTTCCATAGCCTCATCTAGCCGTTTGTCGGAGGTGCATACGCTCAAACGAACATATTGAGTTCCACCCGGCCCATAAATTACACCAGCCGCCATTGAAACATGCGCGTTCAACAGCGCCTGCTCAGCATAACCTGCGCCATCAAGCATAGGATCGATAACCTTCCCCCAAACGTACATGGCTCCACCGGGGTGAAATGGCGCCAGCCCGGCCTGTGGCAGCGCTTCAAGCATGATGTCACGCCGGTGCTGGTATACCATGTTACGATCATGGATCCACGACCCGGAAACTTCATCTATGGCTGTGATACCGGCCTCGTAAATCGGCAAAAAGTGCCCGCTGTCAAAATTACTTTTCACTTGCAGCAGGTTTCTGATCGCCGTCTTTGAGCCTACGGCTGCGCCCAGACGCCATCCTGCCATGTTGTAGGTCTTAGAGAAGGAAACGAACTCGACTGCACAATCAGTCGCCCCTTCTGCTTCTAAAATGCTGGTAGCTTTGAAACCATCATAGGTTACATCTACATACGGATTATCTGATGCCAGCAGCAGATCGTGCTCGCGGCAAAAATTGACGGCGTGCTGATAAAATTCAGGGCCGGCAACCGCGCCCGTCGGGTTATTCGGATAATTGATCCATAGCAGTTTTGCGCCCGCAGGAATGTCACTCGTGAGATCCGGCAGGAAACCAGATTCTTCGCTCACTGGCAGCCAGTGTACCGAAGCACCGGCTAGATATGCGCCCAAAGAGTATGACGGATAGCCAACATCCGGAACGAGCGCGACATCGCCACGATCCAGATAGGCAAGGCATAGATTAACAATGCCTTCTTTACTGCCGACCAGCGGCAATATTTGCGTTTCTGGGTCAACTTCCACGCCGAAACGATTGGCATAATAACGCGCAACAGCTTCACGGAAGGCTTTTAGACCACGATACCCCGAATAGCCATGTGCGTTAGCTTTGTGGGCTATTTCCGACAGGGTATCAATGACTACTTCCGGCGGTGGCATATCCGGACTGCCGACATCCAGATTAATGATGTCAATCCCTTTAGATTTAAGTTCTTCAACCCGCCGCCCTAATGTGGCGAGCGGATAGTCTGGCAGCGAGAGAAGGCGGTTAGCGGGCTGTGGCAAAGTCTAATTCCTTCGCTTCTTCAAGAGATGCACGTATAGAATTGAGTGCGCGCGAGGCATAAGCGCCGTAACGCAGTCGCTTATCTTTTATCGGTTCTGCTAGTTCAGGCATGATACCAAAATTGGCCTTCATAGGTTGGAACTCTTTTGGGTCTGCGTGAGTCACATAGTGACACATCGCGCCGAGCATGGTATCACGCGGCGGAGTCCATAATTTTTCACCGCGTAAGTATCTTGCCATATTTAACCCCGCAACCAGCCCGGTAGCTACGTTGCCCATGTAACCTTCAACTCCAGTGATCTGACCTGCAAAAAACAGGTCTTCGCGTGAGCGAAACTGCATGGTCTGGTTTAGCAGGGTAGGGGAGTTGATGAAAGTATTGCGATGCATCATGCCCATACGCATAAATTCGGCATTCTGCAAACCAGGAATCAACCGCAAAACGGCTTCCTGTTGACCCCAGCGCATATTGGTCTGAAATCCAACGAGATTATAGAGTGAACCGATTAGATTATCCTGCCGCAGTTGAACAACCGCATAAGGTCGTCTTCCCGTGCGTGGATCGCGCAGGCCAACAGGACGCATTGGGCCGTAGGCTAACGATTCTCGCCCTCGCGCCGCAATTTGTTCTATAGGGAGGCATCCCTCAAAAAAGTGCGGATCATTAAGTTCAAAATCGCGTAGTTCAATAGTATCTGCTGCAAGAACGGCATCTACAAAACGCTCATATTCTTCGCGATTCATCGGGCAGTTGATGTAATCACCCTCAGCTTCGTCGCCCCGTTCATAACGGCTAGCGCGGAAGGCGATACTCATGTCAAGGCTGTCAGCAGAGACAATCGGCGCAATCGCATCATAAAAATACAAATGATCTTGCGATGTTATCCGCCCGATTTCAGCAGCAAGTGAATTGGATGTTAGTGGGCCGCTGGCGATGACCGTCGGCGTTTCAGGAATGGTAGGCATTTCTTCGCGGATTAGCGTGATATTGGGATGATTGCTAATCATTTCAGTTACATTGGCAGCAAAGGCATCACGATCAACAGCTAGCGCCCCGCCAGCAGGTAATGCCGCTTTTTCAGCACAACGCAGCAGCAAAGAACCCAGCATATCAAGTTCATTTTTGAGGACGCCAGAAGCTCTATCTGCCAGTTTTGAGCCAAAAGAATTACTACAAACTAGCTCGGCAAGTTGATTGGTAGTGTGGGCGCCGGTAGTACGTAAGGGTCGCATTTCATACAAATCAACATGATAACCCCGCTCTGCAAGCTGCCATGACGCTTCGGTTCCAGCCAACCCGCCACCGATTACAATGACCGATTTTACACCCTGTGAATTCAAACCCGACTCCATCTTCAGTTACTGGGCAAGTTTAGCTATTCTTGCTGTAATTTCGTGCTAGATGCATATAGTGCGCCAGTTCTGAAACATGATCGGTTTCAGCAGGCACTAGCTCCAGCGCAGATTGATAGGCAATGGCTGCCTTCTCATATTTGCCGATGGCGAAATAAGCGTTGGCTAAAAGCTGGAATACGCGGAAATCACTGATAATTTCGCCGTCTTTATGCGCGATCTCCAGCGTCTTTTCCAATCCGTTGATTGCTTTGCCAAAATCACCAAGTTCATAGTAACAGCGTGCAATGCGATAATACAGGGAAATTTCCCAGGGGTGATACGGGTTATATTGCAATGCCGCCTGATAAGAGGTGAGCGCGGTCTGCGCTTGCCCGCTGCGCCAATGAGCATCCCCTAACAACTCATGCGCCCGCGACCATGTAACATCAATGCCAACCGGCTTTCTGCTGTTTTGCAAGAATTGGTTCAAGTGAGCGATTACTTCCTTTTCTGAGCCGCCGATCTGCATTGCAAGTTCGGCGGCTGCTAGCGAGGCATCGGCTAATCCGATTCTCCCCTCCTGTCCGGCGGCTATAGAAATAGAGACCGCCAGATCTGCGGCTGCCAACGCCTCTGGAAACCGCGCCATTTCGCGCAGAACCCGGCTTCGCAGCGTGTGTACCTGTGCCAGCCAATGTTTGGGTTCGCTCTCCGGGTAGGTGTCTACAGCTTTGTTCAGAAAAGCGAGTGCGCGTGATAGCTCTCTATGCTCATAAAAGTAAACGAAGCCCAGACGTTCATAACAATAGGCGGTGAGCGCTGGATTGTGGCTCGGGCTGAGCAGCGCATCCTGAAACATCTGAATTGCCAACATGACCTGATTCTCGGTAAGTGTTACCCGCCCAAACTGATAGTAGACCCAGCCCAGATTCTCATAATCTGGATAGTGCTTCTGTATTTGTTGGTATGCAGCAAGCGCAGCCGAGGTATCCGCGCGGTCTGTGAAACCGACAGATGCCAGTTCAAAGCGAGCAAAATGGCAGTCGCCAAGTAGCTCAAGAAACGACGGCGTTTCGGTTACTTCAATGGATAGTGTTCCTGCCTGTTT
>CAZBPB010000201.1:0-3665 GCA_964493565.1 uncultured Pleurocapsa sp.
ACGGAACTGCCGGAGATGTGGTTAATATCGCCATGAATAACACATCGGGTACACTTGACCCAACGTTGTATCTGGTTGGGCCAACCGGCGTTGAAATTGCCAGTAATGATGATGCTGTCGCAGGTGAAAATACCAATTCGCTCATCGCTAATTTCACCTTGCCAGCCGATGGACAGTATATTATCATTGCCACGCATTACGGTGGGCCATACGGCGGAACAACCGGTACGTATCAGCTTACCCTCTCACAGCTCAACTAATTCCTACGGGGCAGCGGCTTAACCCGCTGCCCCGCATGTCCATCAATGTATAACCTGTCGTGGTGAAAGCACATTCGCTTATGAAATTTTTGCTGCTTGTGTCGGGGCTTTTAGTCCTGTTGTTAACTGCTGCATGTTCGGCCCCTCCGCCGCTTCGCGATGACACCTTACTTCATGATGACAGCCTGATTACCGACCAGCCCTGCGCCGCGCCTTGCTGGAACAACATTACTCCGGGCGAAACCGCATGGAATGACGCGCTAACCATCCTTGAAGACGATACCGATATTGAAAACGTACAGACTCAGCAAGATGATGACTCTGAAGCAATAGTCGCTGAATTTCAGGGGGTTGGTGGAGGCGCCTGCTGCCAGATGTTTTCGGACAATGGCACCGCGGTCAGCCTAATCTTCTTGCGCCTTGCCCCGGACATCACCGTTGGCGAATTGGTTGATGCGCAGGGCGAGCCTTCTTATGCTATCGGCAGTGAATTTGCTGAAGATCAGGCAATCGTCAATCTTCTCTATCCTGAACTTCAAACGGTTGTCTACGCCTTTACTGCTGGCGTGAATGCAGACTTGACCGAAGATAGTGAAATTGTCGGCGTGCTTTATATGCAGCCGAGCGATATGGAACTGCTGGTTCAAACAAGTAACTTGCACGGCTGGGAAGGCTTTGGTCCTTACCAGACGTATGCTGTGACCAACGAAGAATTTGAAGTGACCCCAGAAGTCACAATTACGCCAACGCCAGGCAGCGAATAGGCTGAGGGCGGAATAAGGAGCCAGAGAATGAGCGAAGAAACAAAGCAGCAGCCTACCTCCATTGACGAACTTGCGCCCGGTGTTGAACTTACGGGAACCGTCAAGCGCATCGAGCTGTACGGCGCGTTCGTTGATGTGGGCGTAGGCAGCGATGGATTACTGCATATCTCCCAATTGGGGAAGCCCAATGTGCGCAACGTGGAAGACGTGGTAAAGGCGGGAGAGCAGATTACCGTTTATGTACTGCGGGTTGATAAGCCTGCGCGGAAGATTGCCCTTTCCCTTGAAAAACCTGCTTCAGTTGGCTGGGATGCGATTACTGTCGGCAGTACGGTGCAAGGCAAAGTTGCCAAGCTGGAAAGTTTCGGCGCATTTGTTGATATTGGCGCAGAGCGTCTTGCTATGATTCATGTCTCTGAACTAGCATCCGGGTATGTAAAATCACCTTCGGATGTGGTTAAGGTTGGCGACGAGATTACCGCCGGAGTGATCAAGGTTGACCCGCGCAAGAAGCGTATTGACTTAAGCATCAAGGCGCTTGAACAGCAGGAAGAGAAAGAGCGCGTTAAGGAAGCCCGCCAGAGCACTCGCGACGAATCCGAAGAGGACAACGAACCGGTTCCCTCGGCAATGGCACTGGCATTACAGCGCGCAATGGCTGAAAGCAGCATTCCCCTACCGGAGAAGCGCAGTAAGAAGAACAGCCGTGGCAAGCAGGAACGCCGTGAGCGTGAACAGCGTGACCTGGAAGATATTTACGAACGTACGCTGCGCGGCAATCGCTAAGCACGAAGCGAATCAGGATGAAAGTAAAAGGACGGTTTGAGAAGACCGTCCTTTTTGTTTTCCAGTGGCGCGGGACTTTCCAGTTGTTACGCCATAAGCAGCGCGCCGCGTAAATGCTCCAGTGACGTATTTCCACCGGAACATATCAGGGCAACTTTCTGTCCCTCCAGTTCTTCGCGCAGGTTATAGGCGGCAGCCAGCGGTGAAGCGCCCGCGCCCTCTGCCAGCGTATGGGCATGTTCAATCATCCATACCATCGCCTGACGAATTTCGTCATCGCGTACCAGCTTGAAATCATCAAGCTGCTCCCACAGGATAGCCTGTGGCAGGGCGAAAGCAGCCGCGGTTGCCAATCCTTCGGCGAAGGTTTGATCTGGCGCGCTCAGGAGGGCTTTTGCCTTCCATGAATTATAGGCTGTTGGAGAATTTGCCGATTGTACAGCGATCACCCGAATATTGGGATTGATTGCATGAGCAGCAATACACGCGCCAGCGGCACCACTTCCGCCGCCAACCGGCACAAAGATCGCATCAATGTTCGGCTGCTCCTGAAGGATTTCCAGCGTGTGTGTGGCAACGCCTGCAATCAGCATTGGCTCGTCGCCGGAATGTATATAGCGGTAACCATGCTCGCGCGCCAATGATTCGCAGTACAAGCGGGCATCATCGAACTTTGCGCCGTTAAAAATAACTTCAGCGCCCATGCCCTGCATGGCGGCGACTTTGCCGGGGTTGGCATTTTCTGGCACCACAATGCGCGCCTTAACGCCAAACAGGCGACTGGCGTATGCAATTGACTGCCCATGATTACCAGTAGATGCTGCAATCACCCCGCGTTCGCGTTCCTGTGGGCTAAGATTCGCAATCAGGTTCACGCCACCGCGCACTTTAAAGGCGCCGACAGGCTGATAATTTTCATGCTTCACATAGGTTTCTGCGCCAAGCAGACTGCTTAAAGCCGGATAGAGATGCAGTGGTGTAGGCGGCAGATAGCGCTTAATTGTTTTATGTGCTTGCAGCACGTCCTTAAATGCTGGGGTTTGCATAGGCGCTTTCTCTACTAGGCAGCCTGCGGCGCTGTCGTTTGTTCATTTCCCAACCGCCTCCACAGCCGAATCGCGGTGACGATTAACGTCAGAAAAGCCATCAGATGGGTCGCTAAGCACCAGACACAGGCTTTTTGCAGCACAAACAACGAATTATAGGTCAAGTAACAGTGGAACATAAAATCGAACAGGATCAGGCCAAAGATGATGTACAGCCCGAACTGCTTGAAGAATTTGATCTTCTTTTCCAGTATCAGCAGGATGAGCAGCGTGGTATAGGAGATGAAGCCAAGATAGGCCACATCAATACCCATAAACCTTGACCAACGGCTGGAAGTCACCGCATCACAGTCGAATGAGCCGCTTTCCATACAAATGACCGAAGTATTGGTGAGTTTTGTGTAACTCAGATAGCCGCTGGTGAATACCGCAGTCGCTACGAAAATAACGCTGAGTATCCAAAGGATATGGTTAACATCCCGTGACCGACTTCCACCTGAAGTTTGCGCTGAGGTTGTCATGATACGCCTTGAACTATGGGTCGCAATAAACGGACTGAGTATAACGCATCAGGCGGACTTTCGATGAGACCTTCGGGTATCGTCAGTAAACCGTCAGCTAGCAGCATTGAGCTTAACGCGCCGGAGCTTTGAGTGCCTGTTTCGCTTGCAACCCATCGGTTATGTTCGTGATCACGTCGCAATTTGACGCGCGCGTAAGTGCGCCGCCCATCAGAGCGAACCGGCTTTTCCAGCACTGCCTGAATGATTTGCGCGTCATCCGCCCGACCACCTAATTTGAGCAGCGCC
>CAZBPB010000201.1:3675-4033 GCA_964493565.1 uncultured Pleurocapsa sp.
ACGCACAAAAACATCAAATGTGACCATTACCGAAACCGGGTTGCCCGGAAGCCCGAAGAAAGGGATATCCCGTACTTGACCAAAGGCAAGGGGTTTTCCGGGACGGATATTGATGCGCCACAGATCAATATGCCCGATTTCTTCAATCACCGTTCGCACTACATCGAACACACCGACTGAAACACCAGCCGAACTCAGGATGAGATCGGGACGGGCGGCGAGAGCTTCTTCGAAACGCGCACGCACAGCCTCGATGCTGTCTTTTGCCGGGGGGAAACGTACCGGAATCCCGCCGCTCTGTTTTACCAATGCGGCGAGGGTGTAGCTGTTCGAGTCGCGGATTTTGCCGGGGGTTAGG
>CAZBPB010000201.1:4043-7288 GCA_964493565.1 uncultured Pleurocapsa sp.
GCGGCTGGCGAATTACCGGCACCGGACTGATTCCCAGCATCGCCATCAGCCCGATCCCGGCTGCGTCAATTACGCTGCCCTTTGCCAGCACGCGCTGACCGGCGGATATATCCTCACCAATAGGACGCACGAAATCGCCTGATTTCACAACCTGTTTGACTTCAACAATCTCAGGTAAATCGTGTTCGCCAGTTTGTCGGAAATTCTGATCAGTGGCCTCAACCGGAACGACAGCATCCGCGCCTTCATAATGCGCGCGGCTTCACCTTCTTGAATCGCGAATCGGGGTGACGAGCCGGCAGGAATATCACCAATCACCCGCAGGCGTGTAGGGGCGGATTGTGTACTGGCTGCGCGAACCGCGAAACCATCCATGCTGGAGTTGGCGAAAGGGGGCAAGGCGGTTGTCGAAATCAGGTCTTGTGCGAGTATTCTGCCAAATGCGTCTTCAAGGGCTATATGCTCTGTTCCAAGCTGCTGGAAATTGGTCAGAATCTGGCTTAACGCAGCGTCTACAGATAAGAGTGAATTCATCGATCTTGACCTTCTATAAGCTGCCGGAAATTATAGCAACTCTGCTGCGATTACCCTTTGATCTGATGTAGAATGTCATTAATCGCTGAACTGGAAGGTTCTTCATGGTCAGTACTGCCGTTCCTACATCTGCGCCGGCATTAGGTTTGCAATCCTTGCTGGATGCGCTCCCTGATTTGACACCAAATGATCGCGTCGTGGTTGAGCGCGCTTACGCGAAAGCTGAAAAGCTGCATGCCGGGCAAATTCGAAAATCGGGTGAGCCGTATTTTACGCACTGTGTAGCAGTTGCCCAGATTCTGGCTGAAATGCGGCTGGATGCTGAAGCAATCGCTGCCGCGCTGCTGCATGATACGCTGGAAGATACCGATGTGACGAGGGAAGAACTGCGCGCGGAATTTGGCCCGACAATCACCAATATTGTCGAGGGCGTGACCAAGCTCAAGAATCTGCCAAAGCAGGAAACAGCGGATCGTAAAGGACGTAATACCGACCGCGAATTTGAATATCAGCGCAAAATATTCATGACGATGGGCGATGATGTGCGCGTGGCGCTGGTCAAACTGGCGGATCGTTTGCACAACATGCGCACGCTTGGCTATCAGTCACTCGAAAAACAGCACAGTATCGCTCAGGAGACGCTGGACATTTATGCGCCGCTGGCAAACCGACTGGGCATCTGGCAGCTTAAATGGCAGCTTGAAGATTTGAGCTTTCGCTATTTGAACCCTGATGATTACCGAGACATTGCGCGACGCGTGGATGAACGACTCCCTGACCGCGAAAACTATATGAACGAGGTGATTGACAAGCTGCGTAGTGAATTGATACAGCATGGGATTCAGAGTCCAACAATATCTGGACGCCCCAAACACATCTACAGTATCTACAAGAAGATGGATCGCAAATCGCTGCCGTTTGATCCGATTTACGACGTGCGGGCGGTGCGGATCATTGTAGATACTGTACCTGAGTGTTATCTGGCGCTGGGGGTTGTCCACAACATGTGGCATCCGGTGCCGGGCGAGTTTGACGACTACGTTGCTTCGCCTAAAGATAACTTTTATCGCAGTTTGCATACTGCGGTGCGAGATGATCATGGCAAGACAGTAGAAGTGCAGATTCGTACATGGGACATGCACGAGCATGCTGAATACGGTGTGGCAGCACACTGGCGTTACAAAGAAGGCAATAAGAAGGATCGCGACGAAGCCTTTGAGAAACGCATCGCCTATCTGCGTCGCTTGATGGAATTTGGCGATCCCGACGATCCCCATTCCTTCGTTGACCACATGAAATCTGAAGTATTTCAGGATCGCGTGTATGTATTCACGCCAAAGGGAGACGTGATTGACCTGCCTGCAGGCGCAACGCCTGTGGATTATGCTTATCACATCCACACTGAAATTGGTCACCAATGTCGTGGCGCAAAGGTAGGCGGCAAACTGGTCAGTTTGGACTATGCGCTAAAAACCGGCGATCAGGTGGAGATCATCACCTCGAAACGCGGCGGCCCAAGCATGGACTGGCTGAACCCGAACCTCGGTTACGTAAAGACCGGGCGCGCGCGCGATAAGATCCGCCACTGGTTCCGGCGGCAGGATCGGGATAAGCATATTCAGGGCGGTCGCGATGTGCTGGAGCGCGAGTTGAAGCGGCTGGGCTTGCTGGACAATATGCCGTTTGATACGGTCTCTGGATATTTTGGCTATGACAACCTTGATGATTTTCTGGCAGCAGTTGGCGCCGGGGATATCAACGGTGGTCAGATTGCCTCAAAGATTCTCGAAGTCGAACGCCGCGAACAGATTGCCCGCGAGAAGGAAACCCTTAAGGCACGGCAGTCGCCTTCAAATCTGAGCGTAGACTCAACGACAGGCGTGTCTATTTTAGGAACAGGCGGTTTTCTGGTTAATCTGGCGCGGTGCTGTCGCCCGGTTCCACCTGAAGATATCGTTGGCTACGTTACGCGTGGACGTGGTGTGACCGTACATCGCCTAGACTGCCCGAATATCAATGCCGAGCCAGAGCGCCTGATACCGGTTTCGTGGGGCAAAACCAGTCAGGAACAGCGATACTCGGTGCCGATTGAATTGATCGCGTATGATCGCGAAGGGCTGATGAAGGATATTAGCACATTGATTGCTGACGAAAAGGTGAATATGTCGTCGGTCAATGTAGATGTACAGCACGGCATTGCCACGCTGTACATTACGCTTGAAATCACCGATATGACCCACCTGACGCGGATTCTTGCCCGGCTGAGCAACATCAACAATGTTGTAGAAGCACGCAGACGTACGCACTAAAGAAAACCGGGTTAGGCGCTGTCGGCTGTTTCTACGGGCGCTTCTTCCTCTACGGCGGTTGCAAAGGTGGGGATGTTCTGATACGTCACCAGCGCGGCAATTGTTTCTTTCAAGCCGAGCGCAATCACAATATCACCTTTACCGGCACGTTTGGCTGCTGGCAAAGTTCCCGCTTTGATGGTTTTGGCGCGGTGCTTACTGGTCAGAATGACGACCGGTTCATCCAGCTTTTCGACAATGCAGGCAGAGGCCAATCCGGGGCTATCCTGTGGCAGCTTCATGGCAATTACGCCGCTGCCTGCGCGACCCTGAACCGGGTACTCGGTCATTGGTGAGGTTTTAGCAATTCCGTCACCGCTAATAGTGACCAGATGCGATTCTGCAAATGCTATGTTTGCGCCG
>CAZBPB010000202.1:0-7285 GCA_964493565.1 uncultured Pleurocapsa sp.
CTCAATGCGGGCTGCCGGGCGAGGCGTATCTATAGCCGATAATTCCTGAAGCTGTGGCGGAATGATGACTGTGGTTTCGTTGGTCTGATACACCTGAATCGCATCCAGTCCAACCGCATGCCCTGAGCTACTGACTGACTTCTCACCGGTCACCACCATCTCAAGCACATGATCCCCTGCTTCAAGCGTGTAGACATCAGTCCCGGGGAACTGGAGGTTTTCAGAGTAAGCATCGATGCGGTCCAGCAATGCTCCGTCAACGCGAATCTCAAAGATGCCCATGTTTTGGGCGGCCACATAGCGCACCCGCAGACCTTGCCCGGTGAAGGGAAAACGAGCCCGGCTGCCAACCTGTTCACTGCGGTGATACTGCCCGCGACTTGCCCCTTGGGCTAACTGCCTGGTCCACGCAGGGGCATAGCCTACGTTGGGATAATCCGACTCAAAGCTGTACCAATCCGTAAAGGGCGGCGCGCTGTTGGTGGCATCTGGCAGCGGTTCATAGGGCAGCGGCGGTGCAGGGATCACCGTCCTATTTGCTGGCAGCGGTGTCGAAAGTGTATGCACGTCCTCAACCCCCATCACCGCCGAAATTTCAAGTACGCGCACCGACAAGGTTGGCGTGTTTGTAGATACCGAGGCCGCTTCATTTGCCGGGATGATGGTGCGTGTCGGCTCTACAGATGCTGTCGGTATTGTGGTCGCACTTGGTGGGCTGGTGAAGGTCAGCGACGGCAGCAACATCAGCGTGGGGACAACGGGATTCTCTGATACTGAAGCATTTTTGAGGAGAATAACCAGCGCGATACCGACCAACAGGAGACCCAAACAGAAAATTAACAGGAACTTTTTCATGAAAAAACTCCACAGAATCATGCACGCTGTGGAGCTTAGTGATCGCCAATGGATAACTCCGGGAGAATTCCCTTTGCTTACCTGTAAATCTACCGATTGGGTCGGTAATCTTTCAGCGGAGCAGCGTCGCAAAGCCTTCTGCCGCTGCGCGGCTGATCATCTGGGCATTGGTCGTGGCATTAAAGCGCCGGCGCAGTTTCTCAAAATGCATGTAGACCCGACGGATAGGAATACCAAGTTCGCGAGCGATTTGCCCGGCGGTGCTGCCTTGCACCAGCAGTTGCAAAGTGACATAGGCATCTTTATCGAGCTTTATCAGGGGATTGTTGGCTTGCATCGCCGTCAGGTAGCTGGCGCTTGCTGTGGGCGAAAGGTACAGCGAGCTCTGGACAAGCGCGCGCATGGCGGCTGGCAAACATTCACGCAGTGGATCACCGCGATGCAGATAGGCGCGCAATCCGCAGCGGAGCAAGTCTTGCAACAGATAGCCATCCATTAGCGATCCAATAAAGATTGGCTGTACGATGCTTAGGACTGAAAGCAGACTATCGAGCAGCCGAAAATGGCTGTAGCGGTGATCCATCGCGTCGCTGGTTATGATCACATCTGGCGAGTCCATCTTCAGGTGTTTCAAGGCGTCAGCCAGCGTATGGGCTTCGCCAATGACCTGCCAGCCTGGATCCACCGCCAATGCAAGGCGCGCGCTGTGGGTCACCAGATCCATTTCATCGACAATCAGAATGCGTGTCATTGTTTTATTTGTGCCTCTCTAGAAGGTAGATGACGCATCGTCCAGGAGCCCGTTTTCCCGGGCAGCGGCAATCAGATGTTGGTGTGTAGGCGCATCCAGTACATCGCAGAGTTTATTGCGGATACGGTAGACCGAGCCCAGGGTTAATTGCAGTACCGTAGTGATCTCTTTCATGGTTAGGCCTTTGTCGATCAGTGTCAGGACATCCCTATCCGTCTGGTTTAAGTTTAGGTGTGCCGGATCAGTAGGCGATGTTAGCAACAGGCTGTTGGCTTTAGGGGAACTGTAGAAATATCCCTGCCCAATCACATTGATGCCGCTAGCCAGAGAACCCTCAAGACGATCTTCTTTATAGATAAATCCAGAAGCCCCAGCTCTGAACAGGCGTTGCATGTAGCGGCTGTTCAAGCGATCACTCAGAATGGCAATACTGAGGGGTGCATATCGCCTGCGATAGTCGGCCAATAGTTCGAAAATATGCTTGCCATGGGCCAATGCATCATCAAGCAGCACAATATCCGGGCAGGCGGTGCTCATGGCCGGTTCGTTTAACTCGCGGTAAGCCCCAACCACCTGTACAGTACCGTCGCGTTGGTGCAAAAGCGAGACCAGCCCGTTGCGATACAAATCATTTGCAGTAAGGATGAATAATCGAATGGTTCGTCCCATGATTGTCCCTGTTTCCTTGAACGATAAGCACGCTGGGAACGGTGGCGCGGGAAAATAGCAGGGACGGTGCGATGACCGCAGAAGTGACATATTGCGCGAAATTGTTGAGAGTCTTGCGAAATCGATGATTTTGATTATATGATTGTACAAATTCACGTCAAGATTATACAATAATGAAAATCGATCATCCACAGCAGCAAAATTACTTATCGGTCGCCGAACAGATCAATATTCTCTTTGAGACTGTGAAAAGACCTGACGGAAACACTTATACCCTTGCCGAGGTCAGTGAAGGGACCGGCCTTAGTATTGGCGCTTTGAGTCATCTTCGATCAGATCGAAATAAGCATCCACAGATTGACACCATGCGAGCAATAGCCCGCTTTTTCAATGTGCCGCTGAACTATTTCGAAACCCGAAGTGCCGAAGAATGCTATGCAATTGTCGCGGAGGGTCGATCCTCATCAACAGGAACGCTGAACGAGATTGCCTTCCGAGCCGGGGAGCTTTCAGAAGCGGCACAGCGTCAGGTATTAGCAATGATGCGCTGGATACAGGAAGCAGAACAGTCTGGAGGAGCGAATTCGACATCCCAGGATCCGTCAGAGGACACCGCTTTGAGTGATTGAACTGCAAGTACACTAGCCGAATATGACCGGGAAGACGATAAGTACCGGAATTGCGCCGACCAATACCCCTAACAAAACTTGTTTCACCGAATGATTGTCCGTGACAACGCGTGCCCATAACGTGAGTACCAGCAAGCCAAATAGGAGGCCAATAACCAGTGGCGAGATCAATTTCCCTGCCAATAATAGTCCTAGAAAGCATCCGGTTGCGACGGCGGCGTGCCCTGAAACTTTCGTAACCCACTGATTGATCGACCCTTGTAAGGGAATCCAGAGTACTAACGAAGTCAATCCGGCGACCAGTTCTATCGGACCATTGAGCCACAATACAACCCCGAGACAAATCACGACACATATCCAGCCAAAAATAAAAAGCGGCAACCGATCACCGCGTCGATAAAGGCGTGAACCTCGCCTGCGCAGAATGAGCGTGAATAAAACGCCGGGCATAATTAACAGCGCCATCACCAATAGCGTCCAGCCCAGCATTTCGCGTGGAGGCAAGCCATTTAAGAGAATGAGCGTGGTAGGCAGTGGCAGCAGATAGGGATTGATGATCCGGCCAATCCATACTGCCCCGGGATTTCTGGTATTCGGCACCGTGTCCATCATGCGCGAACACTCGCCATTTGCCGGGTAAGCTGCTCAAATGGAAGCTCTGTGCTGACCAATGCCCCAATCTGGCGCTTCATCGTGCTTTCGGGCAGAGACTGATAGTTGTCGAGGATCGCAATCACGGATTGGTAGATCGCAAGCTCAAGATCATCCAGCGACGCACTGAGACTTACCCGCGGCGAATAAATCGGACTTTGGATATTCGCATTGATTCTGTTCTCCAAACTACGCATTCGTCTGAGCATGAAATAGCGCTGCGGATAAAACAGCACCGACAGCCAGCGAAATGGGATAAGCATTGTTAGCAGCGTCAGCATGACGGTATAGGTGACAGCTCGCTCAAATATCGAGAACATGGGCTCTGACGATGAATTTGTTAGGTAAGCTGCCGCATGCGCAACCCCCGCGATGCTGACCAGCAACAGTGCGCCAAAAAACAGGAGATTCATAAGGCGATGCGCCTTCATGGGACGCAAGCGTTCAATCGCCAACAAGCGTAGTCCAGTCGGAATACATAACACCACCACCCAAGCCGCAATAGTGACATCGCGAACGCTCTTGATCACATATCCGCCGCTAGCATTGGATAGTCCGATGCCAGCAGCGATACCCACAAATAAGAGGATACAAAGTATGGCTACACCAAGATTGATCCGTGGCAAGAAATAGCCAAATCGTTCATTGATCAAGTGTAATGATCGCAGGCCGAGGTAAAACAGATGTGCGGTGGCCAGCATGATCAGCGTTCGGATGAGGATACTTAAGGGCAGCCCGTTGGCTTGTCCATCAATCGCCAATTCGATTTCATCCACGGTGAGCAGCGCAGCCAGATAACAGCATAACACCAATAACCACATGTACAGGGCCGCACCATTGTTGATCTTTCGGTGCCTATAGGCGCGAACAAACCGGTAGCCCAACCATAGCCATAACAGAATGTTCAGGAAAAGTACAATTTCATGATCAGCCATTGCGCCTGTCCTCCAGGTCTAGTGCCCGGGCGTATGGCCGCATGTCCGTAAAGGAGGTGGAACTTCCGTATAGTTCTTTCAGGCGGTCAGCCCGAACAATACGGCGCTGGAGTTCCAGGACAAACGCTTCGGCTTCCTCTTCCTGAATTGGTTCCCCTAATCGAGCGGACCGCAAGTGTCCCTCACTGGTGCTCAAATTTAGCCGCGCGAAGATTTCGCTGCCCAGGAGTTCCGCGAGATTCATGCCCCGATGTCCCAACAGAATATGAGCGATCTCATGCAGCAGACAGTGGATCTGATGAGTAGGGTGCAGGGTCGAATTGATAAATACGTAGTCCACAACTTTACCCGGGCTCCACAAACCAAACAACTCTGGCGCAAGGGGAATGTATCTGACTTTCAGCGAGCGCTTGCGATGAATTTCGAGGTGATTTAAGAAGTCTTGTATCTGGAAGTTGGAGAAGTCATAGCCGAGGGAGTCGATGAGGAAATTGAAATGACTTCGCCGGTCTCGTGAGACGGGCAAAGTGGCACATCCTTTCTGAATTATTACAAATCGCATGACGATAACGCGATTATAACAGAGTATCCTCCGTCTCGTCTATACCTGAACAATTCCGATCGCTATCTTAAAAAGTGATCGAATCTTCGCTGTCCTATCAACATTTTTTCACCATCATTGATCTGATTTCTATATCACCGTATTGAAAGTGATCGCTAGCCTCAAGTTGCTGGCACACTTTATAGGCGGTCACTTTGGACAACAATTCTTTTGCCGATTCTGAGCCAATCGAGTACGTGATCAAGCGCATCTTCGACATTGCCAACTTACTCAAAAAGTCAAGCTTGGCATCAGAAAGCACGATCTTGAATCAATGCGATACCCTAGCCATAAGCACGATCAGTAAAGAAATGGAAAATGGCCGTGAACAAGAAGACCAACCATCTAGCGATGCCTATGCCAGGATGGGCAATCTACTTGCGGACGAGTAGCGACGAAAATCAAAAACCTGAGCTATCACGTGCTCGACAACGTTTTGCCATCCAAAAGAATGTTCTTGAACGATCAGAAATGCCTGTGTACGGCGAGTATGTTGACGTATTGACTGGCAAGACCCCAAATAGGAAAGACTATCAACGACTTTTGAGTGACGCCCGTTTGGGAAAATTCTCGCATGTAATTGTCGAGCGGGCAGACCGATTTGGTCGAAACGATACCGAAGCACTCCGTGCAATTGATGAACTTCATGAATTTGGTGTTGCTGTTCGATTCGCCAATCAACCAGATTTAGATCCTATGGATCCAGATGATCGCGTAATCGTTACCTTATCATTCACCCTTGCTCGACGTGAAACACTATTGTTAGGAGTTCGAGTAAAGGGCGGTATGTTAGCCAAAATGCAGAATGGCGGATTTGCCACCTATGCACCCGACGGATATTTGAACAAGAGCAAAAAGAGTGATGCACAACGGAAACACGACGTTGGGCGATACGAAAACTTTGTTGAACTGGATGCAGAGCGTGCAGTTATTTGGCGTTATGCTTGGGATCTTTTACTTGAGGACAAGTGGACGTTACTTGAAATCGCAGAACTCCTGCACGAGAAGGGCTATCGCTATCGTACGGGTAGGCCGTTTATCGAGATTCACCCTAACGGACACCGGAAAGCTAACATTAACACGCTCTCTCGTATTTTCCACAATTGGGCGTATGCTGGTTGGGTAGTTAGTGAACAAAATAATATTCCTCCCAAGACCTTAAGGGGAAATTGGAAACCAATCGTTTCAACTGAAGAGTTTGAACTTGGCGAAAGAATACTTGCGCATCGCAGTGAACATCGTACGGCCAAACGAGTTCAGGATTATTTTCTGGGCGGGATTGTCTTCTTTCGAAGTGCTGATCAAGCACTTGCGCGACTTACGGGTTCCACCTCAAACTCTGGAAGAATTGGGGGTGGTACAAAATATTACAGACAGTCCCGCAGGGGTGGGGTGAACTTCCTATGCAGATATATAGACGACCAAGTTCATAAAGCTGTTGCCTCCGTTCACATAAAGCCTGAACTCCTGCCGAAAATAAGAAACGCGTATCAGCAAAATCTCAAAAGTAGATTAGTACGTGGTTCCGATGGTCAGCAGGGACAGCTTCAGAGTGCACTAAAAGCAGTGGATGACGAAGAGGCACGCGCTATCCGCTTGTATGTTTCCAAGAAGATCACAGAAGAAGTCTGGGATGGATTGTGGGCTGAGTGGCAAGATCGACGCCGTAAAATTGCGGCGGCACTCGAGGTGCTTGAACAGGAATATGAACATCATGTAACGAATCTAGACGATGCTCTAAAAATTATTGCAGAACTGGGAACGTTATATAATGGACTTGAATATAGTGATCGAAAACGCTTGCTTCGCGAATTGGTGGAAAAGGTCGTTGTTGATTCGGAAGGAAATGTAACGCTTGAGTTGAAAACCCCATTTGAATATCTGCAAAACTTAGCGAACGATTTGCAGAAGACAGATGGGCAAATGGCTGAAACAAAAAACAGCGGGCTTTTGTCCGCTGTCACTACAGGTACTTGTTCGATACCTGTTCCATCTTGTGTGCCTGGAGGGATTCGAACCCCCGACTTTCTGCTCCGTAGGCAGACGCTCTATCCACTGAGCTACAGGCACATGAACGTGCTGATCAATGTATCACAGCCTACCATGCCGGTCAAGACTGAGTGCGCGGGCTTTTGCTGAACACTCCCCTGCTTCATAACTTAAATGTTGGCGAAAGCTGCGAAGTTTATTTTCG
>CAZBPB010000203.1:0-1255 GCA_964493565.1 uncultured Pleurocapsa sp.
GCTGAACTCATTAAATAACACGCTCACTGTTACGCAGGCAGAAGTCAACCAGCGTTCTCAAAGTGTTGCCCAGCGCGAGACTACAGCGCAGCGCCGTGAAGAACGTGCCGTCCAGGCAGAAACCGTGGTTGCCGCGATCAATCAATTGCAAGCGGATGTTGAAAACGCGCCGGGTGATGAGGAAGCGGCGGCGATTCTACAGCAAGTCATATCTGAGCGGGAAAACTTGCCCGGCGCGCTGGAAGATTTTTTACTGGCTTCAGCACAAGTTGCCTACGCGCAGTATCAAATTGGTGGACGACCTGCAGCCATTGACAGTTTTGCTAACAGTATTGCGACTGCCGTTGATGCCGCTACCAGCTTGCGTGAGGCAGCAAATTCCGCGCGCGCAAATGTAGATGAAGCGTCCGGTAATTTAAGTACTGCTCAGGATGCCCTGACTGCTGCTGAAGCTGCTGTCGCTCAAAACGCGCAAATCTATTATGCCATCCGTGACGGTGTGATCTCTGCTATGCTGCCCTATATTCTGGGAGCATGGGCGGGTGCCCTTATCGTGGCAGCAGGCTTCTGGCTGATCGTCAAATTGCTAAGCCCCCATGTCCATCCCAGCACTGTAATCATGATTTTACTACTGGCGGTTGTTGCAGCATTGATAGCATTGTTCACATTTACAACATTGCAGCACCGGTTGACGCTGGTACGCGGAAGCACACAGACCCTACGCACTACGCTATTAGGGTTAGCGCTCGCGTTTTCTTCCGGGGGATTACCGTTTGCCATCTGGAATCTCAAAGGCTACTTCGACACCATTCCCAAAGAGTTGGAAGAAGCAGCATTGATTGACGGCGCTGGACGTGTTGAAACCTTCATCCGCATCATGGTTCCACTGGCGCTTCCAGCTTTCGCCATCGTCATCCTGTTCAGTTTCATGAATGGATGGACAGAATTCATTCTCTCGTGGATATTCCTGACCGGGCAAACGCAAAACTATACTCTGGCAATGTCGCTAGCAACGCTTACCGGTGGAGCCAATCAGCCGCCACCAGATATGCAGAAATTTGCAGCGCTATCTATTCTCATTTCGCTGCCAATTATTGTTCTATTCTTCTCGTTCCAACGCTTCATTGTCGGTGGTTTGTCACTAGGCGGTGTGAAGGGATAATAAACCCCCATTACAATCCAGACATCCATCAAAGCCCTTATTTCCTGCTGGCGACTACAGGAAATAAGGGCATTTCATTTTCCATAGCGATCA
>CAZBPB010000203.1:1265-5131 GCA_964493565.1 uncultured Pleurocapsa sp.
CCTTCCCGGTCACGATTTTGTGAGTGACGCCCCGTTTCATATCCCGTAACCCACACTATAATATGGGTAACTTGTCATAAATTGACGAAAAATTGGATGGTTTTGTTATGCATATCAGTCAATTTTTCAAATCATTGTGGGTTGAAACTCGGGTAAACACGCTGCTGGAACGCGCTGATTTTGAGTACTTTCGCGGTGAATATGAGCGCGCAACAAAAGCCTGTGACAAAGCAATTCAACTAAACAATGAAATGGCAGCCGCCTTTAATCGGCGTGGCGCTGCATACTACCATCTGGGTGACTTTGAAAGCGCCATCGCTGACTTTAATCAGGCGCTTAAACTTCAGCCCAAATATGCCGAAGCGTTGCGTAACCGGGGATTAGCCTACCTTTGCCTTGACCAATTAGAAGATGCTCTGGGCGACATAAATCTGGCTATCTACTTTGATCCCAAACAGGCTATCTCTTATCACAATCGCGGGCTGGTGGATGAAAGCCGGGGTGATGTTCGCGGCGCCATGGCGGACTACACAGAAGCAATCCGCCTGGATCCCCGACTCTATATAACCTATTCGATCAGAGGCAACATACGCGCCCATGAGGGAGATTTGGGCGGCGCAATTTCTGACTATCAGCATTACCTTGCGCTCGGTGGTGGGCTGCGGCATGGAAATCAAACCCAGATTGAGAGTTTAATTTCCATGCTAAAGGGGCAGATTGAGCGACAGTTAGGCTAAAATTCTATCATCTTCGGTTGAAACCAATACAAGGCGCGCCAATGGTTCGCCTTGTTTATTTTACAAACCTGTTGACAGCATTGATTCTAAAAGTCGCGCTCGGTAAGCTCGATAATCAGCGGATGCCCCAGCAAGCTGTTCAAGCATGACGCCACATCACCAACGTCCTCAGCATCAATAGTCCGCACTTCGGGGAGCGGTTGGTCCGGGTTGTAGTAGTTGTAAACTGTACGTGATATTTCTGCGACGACGGGTTCAGATTGCTCAAAGTTTAGCCATGTTGGGCCGTGCATTACTACCGCCAGAATGTAAGTACCCCCCGGCGAAAAAATGATTCCTGCGTCACCATGGGTGTCATCTATCCAGCCATGTTTGTGCGCCAGAGGGACGTTTGCCGGAATGCCCCGCTCCAACAGGTTGCCTACCCGATTATTATTCATGATACTGAGCATGTCCCGGCATTCATCGGGCGTAAATGATTCCGGAAACGACTCCAGCAAAATTCCGCTGTCAGTATAAGCACACTGGTAGATGCCATTGAGCAGCGCGCCGATTTCATCAATGGTGAGTTGATTATACGGGTCAGGTTGCGCGCTTAACTGATCAATGCCAGGGCGCGGTGAAGGATAAAATGGCGCCTCCGGGGTGATAAACGGATCGTTCGCATACGGCGTATAAATAAACATGTCGCTCAAGCCAAGCTGTGCCAGCATTTCGCTCACGCGCTCTGCGCCGGTGTACGGGCTGCCTCCCCCAATGGCAGTCAACATTTCATTGGTTGAGATATTCTCGCTGCACACAATCGCTTCAGCCAGCGTGATTGCCTGATCGTCACGCAGCGGCGATTCAAATGCGCGGAAATAGTCTGCAAGAATCGCAACTTTGTTGACACTCATACCACTGAAGGCGACTTCACCGCCGATGGATATGGCCTCTCTGGTTTGAAGATCCATAAGGAAGAATGCCCCGAATGTGCTGGTTACAGGATCAAAGCCAGCATTCAGCATTATTGCAGCAATCTGCTCGCCCAAAGCTGCAAATTCTGGCGATGGCGGCACTATCTCCGCCCCGATCACTTCCGCGGGATGAACGCCTGAAGGCGTTGGCGTAAGGCTTGGTTGTGAAAAACTAGTCTGTGAAGTGGACGGCAAAGACTCAACATCGCCCGACACTTGCAACAATTCAAGAAGTACCCAACCATATCCTGTGGGCGAAGCGGGATAAACTACTTGTGCCCAGGGCATGAGCAAATGACGCATTGTCAGTTCGAAAACATCTCCCTCACGGGCAACACCAATACGAGGAAAGTCTGTTCCCGGGCCATAGCGGATGTTGATTTCGCCCATTGCTGCGCCGGTAACAGCCGCAACCGGTGCAGCTGTCGCGACAGCGGTGGCTGAAGCTGTAGGCGATGGCAGAGGCGAAGATGTGGACTGTAATCCCTCTGCCGCTAGTGTGTTTGAGGCTGGCTCTGTTGGCAAAGCATTTGCTGATAAATCCAATATAGTGATTGGCACATTACTGAGGTTGCCGGAGATAGTGACCAGATCAGTGAATACCCAGCCTAACGGTTGATTGTTCGACGGGCTGGCGAGTAATACCCATGGAAAAAACTCGCTCCGTCCAATGACCGGATACTGCACGCCGGCATTGATCATGCCGATAACATCTGTACCCTCGGTTCCGGGAAGTGTGCGTATATTAGCGGTACCTACTGCTTCGGCAGTAACGCCGGTTTGTGCGAAACTTGACGCGCCAAGAGCGGCACAAGCCAGAATCACAATCATGATTGAGAGAAGAGATTTTCTAACCATCACTCTAGTTTTGAACTCAAGGGCGATAAGATTTCCGACCGTGCGATTATAGCATAGGGCTTATTCACAGCCTTTGAAGCGTAGGCGAAAAGCCCGCTTTTAGCTGTGACGAGTCCAGCATTGACAAGGGTGTTCGGTCTGCTAGAATGTTGCGTACCACACGCCGAAGTGGCGGAATTGGCAGACGCGCTACGTTCAGGGCGTAGTTCTCGCAAGGGAGTGTGGGTTCGACTCCCACCTTCGGCACTAACAAAAGCCCGGCTTACATGTTCGGGCTTTTTGTTTGCGCTATACTGTATTGGTTCATTGCTTACCACGTTCGCCAGAATTTGAGCAGCATGTCCCAGCGCAAAATTCACCCGCCCGATTTCACCCGCAAGACAGGTCAGTTTTCAGGAATACAGATCCTGTTTGCTGCTATTCTGGCAATCGGTTTGTTTCTCGCAATTGATTTCAGCAGTCGCATTACCTCCAGCCAACCTCTGATGGAAGCTCATGAACGTGTAGAAGCCGAGATTGACCTGCTTCGTCGTGAGCAAGAATCGCTCATTCAGCAGCGCGATTACGTACGCAGCGATGCCTATGTCGCTTTATGGGCGCGCAGCGAGGGACGTATGGCGCTTCCCGGAGAGCTGCTTGTAATTCCAGTTCCATCGCACGCTGAAGTAGCGGTACAACCAACTCCCGACCCGGCAGCTGCCGCGCCAATATCAATACCCGATCAATCACAGGATACATGGGCGCTGTGGTGGCATCTGTTTTTTGACAGTCCCCCACCCGATTTCAGGTAATTTGCTGCGAGTGAGGATTGAAACACGACAACTGTTAGTGTAGTCTAGTATCTGAGGGTGGTTAGCTCAGTTGGTTAGAGCGTTCGCCTTACAAGCGAGAGGTCACAGGTTCGAGCCCTGTACTACCCAATTGTTACATTCCAGGAGGTCGCATCACACTGCGGCCTCGCTTGTTTATAGGGCTTTTAGTGAAATAACCCTACTCAAAATCTCGTAAAGATACGCTATCTCTGCTAAAGTTACAGACTATAAACAGAAACTGCTTGCAATCAATGAAAGTTTGCATAGAATAAGATATAGATTGGAATTTGGTTTGCTTCCTGCAATAGATCAGGCAAAGTGACTATGGTCGGGTTGCGCGCAGATACGCGAAATATCCTCATCGTTGAAGGTGAAAACGACGTAACCGAAACTGTGAGCGGTATGCTCGAAAGCGCGGGGTTTAGTTCTGCCATCATTGCTGATGCTTCCACCGCTGCTGATGGGATTTCTGCTACTAATCCTGATCTCGTAGTTGTGAACGT
>CAZBPB010000203.1:5141-7242 GCA_964493565.1 uncultured Pleurocapsa sp.
ATGAGGCTGGCATTGAACTTTTGCGTCAGCTTCGAGCAAACTCCTCAATGCCGTTAATTGCGGTCAATGAGGGTCAGCCTCGTTCCAGCGTTGCCGCATTGGAGGCAGGGGCGGACGATGTGATTAGCGCGCCGATTTCGCGCGAGGAACTGGTCGCCCGAGTACATGCCCTATTCCGCCGTATTGACCGCACTCCCCCACCGGATGACCGTATTACGGTTCGGCATCTAGAGCTGTACCTAACGCGGCGAATTGTCACCTTACGTGGAAGGCGTTTGCATCTCACGCCAATTGAGTACAGTATCCTTGCCACGTTGATGCGCAACGCTGGTCGTACTGTGACCCACGATGAACTTTTACGCTCAGTATGGGGGTCGTCTTACGAAGGCGACTATTCTGTCCTCCGGGTGAATATTTCGCGGTTACGCCAGAAATTGGAAGATAACCCACGAAACCCCGGCTATATCATGACTGTACCCGGCGAAGGATACATCATGCATGCCAACGGACGGCGCGCGTCGTAGGCAAGGCAACACTGGCATCGCAACCGCTTGTCTGTTACCCTAACTTCACCTTTTGTTTACCCGGCTGCTGATTAAGCATATGCGCTTTCGCGTAATCTTCATGTTATTGGGCGCCATTATCGTCGCGCTTGCGTTCGCCTTTCCCTTATGGCAACCGCTGCTTCAAAGCGAAACTGGAGAAACAAGCCAGATCGCGCCATTTCTTCCAGAGGACCTTCAAGATATTTTCGCGGCACTGCCGCCAGATCAACAAAATGCTTATCGCGCAATTGGCGAAGTAAACCCTAACCATGCTGCCGCCATGTTAAACGCGGCGATGCAGCCCCCCGTTGCTGCCCCTCCCGATATGGAAGCCCTGCCTTCGCTAACCGGGCCGGTACAGGTTGGCACCGGGGAGTTTCAGCGCATTGACCCTTTGCGCTGGGGAAATGGAGATGTGACCATTTTCCAACAGGTTGACAATAGCAAAGTGCTCCGGTTTGAGAACTTCAGTGTCGCCAATGGCCCGGGCCTACGGCTGGTACTTTCTGCCAGCGCGGCACCTGCTACGCTCGAAGAGATGCGTTTGAATAATTTAGACATTGATCTCGGGCAGATTGCCGGAACTTACGGCAACCAGAATTATGAAATCCCGGCTGATACCGATCTCAGTCAATATTCCAGTATCGTCATTTACAGCCCTGGCATTGAAATGATCTATACTTTCGCGCCATTAGCGATCTCTCAACCTTAAGCGAGGATGTGAATGCCTGCGGATTATGCCATTCTAGCCTCTGTGTACGATAAAATTGGTCTTTCCCATTCCACCTCGGAATTTACGCCGATGCTGTTCTCTTACGCACAAACGGCGCAAGATTGGGTCGGAAGGCGGGCATTGGACATGGGCTGTGGCACGGGCGCAGCAACCATCTGGTTGGCTAAACTTGGCCTAAACGTGACCGGAGTTGACCAATCAGGAGAGATGCTTAGCCACGCAAAACGGACCCGTGACAGCAGCGGCCTCGGGCTAACATGGCGACAAGCCGATATTCGTGGCCTTGATCTCAGTTTTGACGGCACCGATCTAGTGCTTGCGCTCGATGTGGTGAACGATCTGAATAGTCTGCGTGATCTCGAAGCAGTGTTGTCAACAGCATTCAGGGTTCTGGAACCGGGCAAGCTGTTCATGTTTGATATGATGACAATAGAAGGCCTAGCTGCTGAAAGTCATGTCAACGGCGAAGTTCACAGCGACGACGATTTGATGGTATTCGCCACCCGCGAATTTGACTATGATCGCCAATCCAGCGCAACCAAATACGTGATCTTCTCACGACAGCAAAGCTATTGGATGCGCCAGGACGCATCCCGAACCAAGCGTGGATTTCCAGTACAGGCGGTCACGGCACTATTAGGACGCGCAGGATTCGCACTAAGCGCGCTGACGCACCCGAACTTTGAGCCTTATGACCCAGCAAGCTCCCGTGGAGAGCGTGTAATCTTCATTGCACGCAAGCCCGGTGGCGGAGATGATGAATGAGTATTGCGCCACAACAAACCCTTCAGACTTCAACGGTTTATCACGTAGATCGTGAACA
>CAZBPB010000204.1:0-359 GCA_964493565.1 uncultured Pleurocapsa sp.
CTGTTAAGCACCGCCCCAAGCACAGGCAGGCTTTGCGCAAGCGCGGTAGCAGATGCCTCATCCGGCAGCACAATTTTGACGCGCACCCGATAACTGCTGTCCAATTGAATTATTCCATCAGACGCATCGTAAAGTTGTGCCTGGAAGGGATCGATTTGCCAAAGATAGTGCAGGCAGAGCAGGTTACCAGATGCAATATGCGGGATAGTAGGCAGATCGCGACGCCCCGGACAAGGAACGCGCGTCGGGGTGATAGCCATCGTGGGTGTGGCGGCAGTGGTTGGCGTTAATGTGGGGGTTGGGGTGGGTGTAGGTGTAGGCGTAAAAGTCGGCGTTATAGTTGGCGTTTCCGGGATTTC
>CAZBPB010000204.1:386-4130 GCA_964493565.1 uncultured Pleurocapsa sp.
TTAGGATATTTACTTCACCATCGTTGCCGCTGCTGGCAATCCATGCTCCTGACGGATGCCAGTCTACTGACCATGTTGTACCGAAGTGAACATTTGCGACACTGGAATCGCCCCACTGTGTAAAAACCTGGGGATCGGTCAGCACAGTACGATCCCATAGACGCACGCTGCCATCACTTCCGCCAATAACTAATTTGCTGCCATCAGGACTCCAATCGAGCGAAAGCGGAGCCACAAAAATATTGGCGGGCTCGGTGTTGGTGGTGCTGACCAGTATCATTTGCTGCACTACTTCGCCGGTGCTTGCATTCCAGATAAACACCCCATCGTTTCTGCTGACGCTGGCGGAAGCGATAAGTGAACCATCGGGACTCCATGCTAAGTCGGTGAGAAAGTCACTATGGAGGTGCATTTGCAACACAGGTGATTGTGAGAGAACATCCCATATTTCGATATTGTCGCTTCCAAACACTAAGAAGGAACTATCAGGACTCCATGCTACAGCCGTAACAATTCGTTCATTAGCGACAACCATGGAAACTAGTTGTTCCCCGCTTAGACTGTCAACATGATCCCAAATTTCAACAGCGTTCATTCTGGGAAGGGCAAGCTGTTCACTGGTATTCCATACTGCTAGAGGAATTTGTTGTGGGATATCAATAAAGGTATTTAGCATTTGTTGCGAAACAGCATCATAGATCGTAACGCTATCTTCTCTACCAATCGCAAGCAGGCCGCTATCCAGTGACCAGGAGACATAGGTACGAGTATCAATCTGCGCTTGACTACGACTTGCATTCAAGCCCAATGCGAGGAAACTTATGAGTAGAATAACGCTTATATGTTTCATATTAGCCCTCGCAGAACCAAATATCATAGGCAGGATTAACAGACTCTTGAGATTGGAATGTGAACGATACCCATTGCTCAAATATGCTGGTGCCAAAGGTTGCGTGAATCATGCCCGTCAGGCAAAAATTTGGTCGGTAGGTTTCGGGACTGTTATCAGGATTTCTGTCACGGTTCATTCGACCCCAGTGGCGTAAGAACGTCTGTTCGATGCTTTCTACACCATAAGTTTGATTTGTTCCCACTCCCATAAGGATGTAGCGTGCCTCTGTCCCTTCTCCTCGCAGACCTACGCTGACGGAATACTGCATTCCGACCTGCGTAACATAAGTAATCTGTTCAACTGCTATGTTATCGGTTCGGTTTTCCGTACTAAACAGATAACTTTGGGTGCCTTGCGCTCGGTATCCCTCCGGCAATTGCGAATAATTGGTTTGCCATGTGTTAAATACATCACTGCTGATGGGCGCGACCAAGACGCCTTCAGTAAACATGCCTAGTGCATGGCAGTTCATACCTTCAGCAGTGCATAATTGAGGGACTTCCTTTACATAGGCACACCCCCCGTCTGGCCTAAACCAGAAGCAGCTATTGGCATTGCGAATGTATTCTGTATGGGCTACAGGGTTAGGAACATTCGTAATGTGATGTTCTATTGCTTGATCAATATAGGGCGTTAATTGCTGGTAGGCATCAAGGTATTCTGAACTGACGATAGTACGACAATTGATGTAATCGCTTAACCAATCCAATGCGTGCACCCCGCCCATACTGTGAACTGATTGGTAAGCAGATAACTCTGCCGCATAGCCATGTGTATCTGAACATCCTCTGTAGTTTATCCAAATATCATTCCCGGGATTATTGATAGAGCCGCCCCAATTTCGCCCATAGTCGAAGCCCTCAACAAACCCCTGACTCTCATTACCAGCAATTTCTTCATAGGTAGGCACATGGTCCAGAATTACCCGCGCAAACAGGTAAGGTAAGTGCAGGTTTTCGCGTTCTTCACCTGTATAGGCTGCTAAATCAGGTACTGAAATCACGCGATTGGGGTCATTGGGATCGCTGTTGTTTATAGCATTTTCAACAATATCAAAGCGCTCCACCATGCTATTTTCAGAGGTTTCATTATAGATAATCCAGAATATCAATCCTTTGAAACGCTCATAATAGGCAAGTTGCAGCGGGGTTGGTGTCGCTGTCGCAGTCGGCGTCATGGTGGGTGTGGGGGTGCTTGTTGGTTCAGGAACATTGCAGGGTACAGAATGACGCACATTAAAATAGCCTATTTGCGCCGTTCCTGATGCGCTGGATGCCTGCTTGCGTACCCGTACGGTCACTGACGATGCCCAGGTATGTACGGGCAGGTTGATGATCTGTTCATAAAGTCTTACGCTGCCTGTAGCAAACCAGCTTGCCACTACAGCATTATTCACCAGAACATCCAGATACACCCGATCTGCAACCGTAACTTGAACCCGATAACGGATACGGATTTGAGTCAGGCAATAGAACCCCTCCAATGGCTGCACTACATCACGCTCACTGGGCGTGCCATAGTTTCCTAGATATTCGCCTCCGCCCGCGTAGTAAGCACTATCATAAAGGGTCCGCGCAGGATGATTATGGGGATAGCTGATTTCGCTTATGGTTTGAACTGAAGCTCCCATCGGGGGTGCAGCGGTAGGCGTCAAGGTTGGCAGCGGCAGTTCGTTAGAAGAAAGCCATATTTGAACATCGTCTATGAACAGGGGCTGCTCTTCAAGCTGTATGCTGGCAAAGCCAATTTTCCCCGGCGGCAGTGGCGCATTATCAATCATGGCGATGACCTCAACATCATCCACCACGACCCGAATCAGATTATTCACCACGGATAAATATATTGTGCGCCATTGGTCGGGCAGAGATGTCGAAGTGATACCTGAAGCGAAAGGGGTACCAGCCCGATAAAGCGTTGCATTACCGGAGGTGTCAAGCGTGACCGCATAACCCCCGATTTCGCTTTCACGCGCGAATAAAATCAGACCCCCTGAGACGAAATATGAACGTACCTGCACAGCAACATCGAATAAATTACCGTTGGATAGCGTTGTGACTTCTTCAGTATCGAAGGCTTGTAAGGCTTGCCCGCTTTCACTGGGAACTACGCTCCAGCCCCTGCCAAATGTCCAGACAGGCAATCCACCAGTGTCAAAATTATCTTCAAACAATAATGCTAGTCCATTATCCGGTGTTGGTGTCAGTGAAGCTGTGGCGGTCAGTGTTAAAGTGCTGCTCGATGTCGCAGTTTCTGAAGGCGTCGCCGTATAAGTTGCTGTTTCGCTGCTGGTCGTCGTTGCAGTAATGGTTGGCGTTTGGGTTTCTGTAAAAGTCTCGCTAGGTGCAGCCAGTGTGTCCGTCGGCGGAACAGGTGTTTCGCTTGGAGGAAGAGGCGTATCTGTATTCGTAGGCGGCGGTAGTGGCGTTTCAGTAGGGGGACTTGTTGGAATATCGGTATAGGCGGCGGTGGCTCCGGCGTGGGGGATGGAGGTTCAACCGGGGGTGTATTTTCCTGAGCAGTAGCAATATTAACGATAATCAACGCAATTGTAATAAACAAAGCCGCGCGCCGCATAAACCGCTCCTAAAAAGCGTAAATACATTCAATATAAAATTTACATTTTTTGCCCCCCCAATGTCAATAATAAGATGTTAATAGATATTGAGGTTATGTATTAGCGATTGGCTTACAATGGGGGTGCGAAAATATAAAAAGGCGCAGCCATGCTGCGCCCATACGAAGATTACGCTGGTCTGCGGTGCTATTTGTTCGGTACTTTAGCGCCATTCGTCGCCACCGCTTCCCGCCTTGCCCGGTACTGTGGTAGGGTGATCATCGGTGGACGCTCGTAA
>CAZBPB010000204.1:4140-7236 GCA_964493565.1 uncultured Pleurocapsa sp.
AATCGCCAATCTCGTTCAGTTCCAGCGCGAAGCGTTCTGGTTCCTGCAAAATCATCTTCATGCTGCGGTTGGCGTGATCCATGATGTCAATGTCAAAACGCTCGCCCAGCCGATCCATGAATACCTGAAGGATGGCGAACGACATCCGGCTTAAGCCTTCCAGCGGCTGGTTGTGATGCACGCGCACTTCCAGATCGCTTTGCGATACCCCTTCCAGCCCCGCCGTATCCAGCAGGTCAATTAACATGCCGGTCTCCACGCCATAGCCGGTGAAGAAGGGGATTTGTTCCAGCGCCGAACGCCTGCCCGCGTATTCGCCGGATAGCGGCTGGATAAAGCCCGACAGTTCGGGATAGAACAGGTTGAACATCGGGCGGGCCACCAGTTCAGTCACACGTCCACCACCGTAGGCTTGCAGCTTTTCGCCCACCTTAATCGGGCGCTGATAGAAGCCCTTCACAAATTGCAGGTGTGGATACTTCAGCAGCGGGCCAATGATGCCGTAAATGAAGCGTGGGTGAATGTTGGTGATGTCGGTATCCACCCATGCGATGATGTCGCCTTTGAGCGCGTGCAGGCTTTTCCACAACGCCTCGCCTTTACCCACGCGGCTGCCCATGTCGGTCAGGATGTCCGGATGGCGATATACGGGGATGCCGCAGCTTTCGGCGATGGCGACAGTGTTATCGGTGGAATTGCTGTCAATCAGCACAAATTCATCCACCAGCGGCACTTCGTCCATCAGCGCCCGCTTCAGCGTCATGATCACATTCTCGACAGTCTCTTCTTCGTTCAACGCCGGCAGCCCGATACTGATCGAAAGCCCCTGTTTTTCCTTGAGTTCGAACAGCGATTTCAAATCGGCAAATTCGCGGCTGTGGAAGGTGTTTTCAGCGAACCAGCGATCTACCTTTTTTGAGGAATCATCAATTGCCCCCGCAATGTAGGGGACATGAAATTCCAATGCCTCTGGATGATAGGCGCGCACCAGCGCAATCGGGATGGTTGCCTGTTCGTACACTTGCACCACCAGCGAATCGCGAACAGATTTATCCTGTACTGTCCCCCTGAACGATGCGCCAAGAATAACGGCACTGTGACCGTGTAATTCCTGCACGATACCGTTGGCAATATCGGTCACTGCGGTCACTGCGCGCTTGATGCGCGGCTCTGCCCGTTTGATGTATTCCAGATGCGGCGTATGCCGCTGGTTGTCTGCTGCGTGATACAGGGTAATTGAACTATCGCCAGAAAGTGCTTTTGCTGTGCGCATACCCAGCGTAATATTCGGGCCGCCGCGCAGCGACAGCAGCACTGGCAAATTCTGCTCAGCAGGCGGCGCCGTCAGCAAGATCAGATCGCATGGCGCGCCTGCCAGCAGCGCATCGGTATACAGCCCGCCGGTTAATTCCAGCGGGCCGCGCCACTCAAAGATGATCAAGTCCGCCTGCATCTCATGGGCTTCTTCAAAAGCGCGCAGTGCTGGCTGATAGTCCACGTAAGCGCGTACCGCATCCTGTACTTCACTGTTGGCTTTGGCGACGGGTGTTAGATGATCACGCCATACCTGTGCGGGTTTTGCTCCCACGCTCAGCGATTCTTCTTCCGGTACTGTCACTGTCCCGCGAATTCGAATTTCGTAGGTCTGCCCTTCAGGCGCAAGCCCCTGTGCAAAGTGAATCCATGCTTCTGGCGTGGATGCATCGTTGTCCAGCACCATCAAAATGGTGTAGATGTGTTCAGTCATGGTGTTGTTCCTTCATTCAACAGTGGGATCAACCGATCGCGGATGATCGCATCCCAGCGATAATGCTGGCGCGCTCGCCTACGCAGGCGGGAAACGGACGAATCGTCAAGCGTTCGCTGAATATCCCCGGCAATCGCCTCGGGTGGTGTGGCGTCAGGCATAAAATATACGGCATCTTCACCGGCAGTTTCGCGGAAAGGGGGTAGATCGCTGCAAAAGATTGGCAGTCGCGCTAGCCCGGCTTCCAGAATTGGAATGCCGAAACCTTCCTGCGTGCTGGGAAACAGCAGCCCATCGGCAAATCCGAACAGATTCGCCATCAACCCATCATCAGGGATAAACGGCGTATTACCACCGAGTTCGTACAAAAAATGGGCGGAACCGTCCAAATGTAATTCACGCCGCAGGCTGAGTAGATCGCCCAGATAGCCCATATTTTGCGGATTATGCGGCCCCGGCGGCCCGGTCACGATCAGCCGGTCATCGGCGCCTGTATGTTTGCGCAGCGCCGCCAGCACATGCAGCGCCAGCTCTATATTCTTGCGACGGGTCAGGCGAGCCGGCACCAGCAGGATTCGATCTGCGTCCAGCAGCGAAAGCCGCTCAACCACGTTGATCATATCCTCACCCCAACTTAAAAAGGCGGGTAGGTCTAACCCGGCGGTGATGATTGTGATTTGATCTGGCGGTAGCCCTGTCAGCGCCGAAAATTCAGCCCGACGCGCCTCTGAAATGGTGACGTATCGGGTATTCGGCCAGGCCTGTTTTAACAGCGTCCAGGGATCGCCGTCATGCAGTTCGCTTAAGTACTGTTCGTTTGTCCATGCCAGATCGTGCACCCACGCGATCATCCGCAAGTTCCCTTCATCGGTCAGCGCGCGCAAGGCAACTGTTAGCGGCAGGTTCTTGTTCATCGTGTGTGCGTTATGCACGATAAGCGTGTCGCAGCCGGTAGTGGCTTCGCGAAGCTGAGATGTAATCTGCCCCACCAGCCAGTCGAAGTTGGCGGGAATGTGACCGGCATCCAGCCTTTTTTTTGCTGCCAGTATATCGGGATGGTTAGAGCCAAACAGCGGGTAAATGCGGGTTTCGATGTATGGAGCAAACTCTCCGCCGCTTCCGGCGACAACCCGTACTTGAGCGCCTAACTTTGTCAACTCGATGGCGTGGTGTGCGATTACGCTTTCAACGCCGCCGACAGTAGGCGGGGCAGCATAATGAAGAATAGCGACATTACGATCAATCGTGTTCAGTGGAACTCCCTGTGCAATTGAATCTGGATTCGCATTCTAACGGATTTTTATGTGAAGCTCTACCGTAGGATGGCTAAGACTTGACAAAAAACTAAT
>CAZBPB010000205.1:0-1107 GCA_964493565.1 uncultured Pleurocapsa sp.
GTTGGCGTTTCTGCGCTCATCTCTATCGAAATCAGTTCGTCCCAGGGGTAATGTGTGGTCTGGCAAATATCAATTATGTTCCCGCCCACATCCATCTGCGCGCGATTCTGCCCGTACAAGTGCACGTACAGCTTATCTTCATCGCTCGAATAGAAATAGTCACCGATACTGGCAACCAGCCGCGCAAGGTTAGCCGGGCAGCATGGGCAGTCAAACCAATCCGAACGCCGGTAGAATCGGGCAGTGGTGATACCACTCCACTGCTCAAATGGGCTGACATTCGGATACGAGGATAGGGGATTTGAGTAGAAGAATTGACTGCCGCCGTAGGAAACCCCGCTGAGAATGCCGTTATACATTGCCCGTTCCATTACATCTATATAACGGCTGTCAGGATCAATATGGAACATGCGATGTGCCCAGAACGCCAGCGCAATTGAGGCACAGGTTTCGGCATAGGCAGTTTCATTGGGGAGATCGTAATTGAAGGTAAAGCCTTCGTTGGCGTGGGCAGGGCCAATGCCAGCGGTAATGTAAAGTTTGCCCGAATTTAGATCGTCCCACAGGTCTCTTAGCACATCCAGCAGCGATTGATCATCAGTTTCGGCAGCAATATCCGCCATTCCCGCATACAAATAACATGCGCGCACCGAATGTCCGACCACTTCATGTTGTTCTCGAACCGGACTATGGGACTGACAATAGCGATAGTTCTGCGCCCAGAATTTTGCTGGGTCATCGCCGCGTTCACGAGCTTCAATGTCGAAATACAGGGGCAGCTTTCCGCGTTCGTCTATGAAATATCTTGCTAGGTCAAAATAGCGTCGTTCGCCTGTAGTATGGTACAGCCGCACCAGCGCCAGTTCGATTTCTGGATGACCACAGTATGCATGTGTCTGATGTTCATCCGGCCCAAATCGCGCGTCAATGTGGTCTACAAATTTACGCATCACATCAAGAAGGTCGGTTTTGCCTGTCGCTTCTGCGTAAACAATAGCACCTTCAATAAGATGACCGGCGTTATACAGTTCATGGCGATCCCGTAAATTTTTCCAACGGTTTCCCGGCTCAACGGTTGTGTGATAAATGTTCAAATACCCGTCAGGC
>CAZBPB010000205.1:1171-7234 GCA_964493565.1 uncultured Pleurocapsa sp.
AACTCGATGACGGTATCAATCTTCCGTTCCAATTCGGGGTTTGGCTGTAGCATCAGGCTGTAACCTGCGGCTTCAATCCATTTGCCTGTATCGGAATCCCAGAACACGGAATACCTTGGCACCAGATCGCCCGGTTTCCAGGTCAGTTTCCATGCGTCAACGCATCCTGAAACATCCATTTGATGGCTAATTGCCGGGACGGTAGAGTCGTTGTTAACTTTTTGGCGATCAGCCCAGAAGCCTACATCGAAATGCACTTGTTGCATCGGTACAGCTCTAAGAACCATGTTCTATAAATCCACTTTTCACATATTCCGTTCAAAATCATACCAGTTTGCAGCAGGCATACCCGAGCGAATAGCTACAGGTTGACGACTGCGCCGTGCTGCATTGCGGAAAGCTGAATAGCATCCCACAGTTTTGCCATGCGCTTCCCGTTCTCAGTTGAGGACGGATTCTCAATCTGACTGCTGCGTATCGCCAGAAATTGCTCCCAGACGCCTGGAGATGTAGGGGGGCGCACTGCTTTTAATTCATCATCTCCCGGTCGTTGGATCTCCAGAAATTCTCCCCATGCGCCAATGCGGATGATTCCGCGAGTGCAGAACACTTTAATATCTGAGCCGATAGCATCTTCTGTCGCGCCGCATCCATTCAACGTTACCAGCGCGCCCGATTCCAACCGCCCGATCACCACTCCATTTACATCAACCGGGGCATTCGTATTGTCTAGCCATGCGGCAACCTGTGTGAATTCTTGACCAACCAGATCGCAAATGGTATTCATCAAATGCGCGCCGCAGTCAAACATAAAGCCGCCGCCGGCAACAGCCGCATTCTGTTTCCAGTGGCCTGCGTAGGCGGTAACCCATCCTTCCCATATTGACCCATCAACGGTTTGGATACTGCCCAGTTCGCCAGAGTGCAGAATACTGGCAGCCATTCGAACCTGTGATGAAAGGCTGCCGTTGAAAGCGACGACCAGTTTCTTACCACTTTGGCTGCGCAAATGATCGAGATGCTGCGCTTCATCGGCATTCATCACCATCGGTTTTTCCAACAGCACATCTAACCCTGCTTCCAGGCACGCGCTCGCTTGCCCAAAGTGATGAACGTGAGGCGTTACAATGAACGCTGCATCAAGCTGATCGCGATATTCTTGGAGTAGGCGTGTGAGATCGGTCTGGTTGGGTGGAGCAGGTAGTCCTGCATCCTCAAAAATTTTCTTGGTCGCGTCGTATGCACCCGGAGAAGGTTCGCATACGACCACGATATGTGTGCCGGGATGCTGGATCATGTCGGTAATGTGTTCCCGGGACATTCTGCCACAGCCAACCATAGCAACGCGCACTGACTGATCACCCATAAATTCTTCTCCTTAAGCAGCATTATTTTCAAAAACCTTATCCTTGAGCATAACACACCCACGTGGCTTATCGCGCAGACGGTAAAACAAGAGCATCAATTTTTAGGGCATGCCCTAAAAATAAGGACATCGCCGGGACACAATGAGGACACCGCTTCCCCGAATTTAGTGGTAACCTGAAATCAGTTTCAAATGCGGCACATCAGCCGCACACAGCCAAAACAAATATGCATCGTGATATCTGAAAGATTGAAGGAAACCCACCGGGTTAGCCGCTGTATTTGCTCGCTTTTATTCAGTAAGGGGATTGGACATGACCGCAGCAACGATGACCACTTCAATAAATCCTCTAATTCAGGGCTTCCTGCTTTGCGCCAGCATCATCATTGCTTTCGGCCCGCAAAACCTCTTCATCCTACGGCAGGGGTTGAAACGTCATCATCTTTTTGTTACAGCACTGTTCAGCACGCTGGCAGATATTGTCCTCATTACCCTGGGCGTGGGTGGTCTTAGTGCATTGATTTCCAACAGCAGCTTCTTACACACGATCATTACGGTTGCCGGCGTTGCTTTTCTTTCATGGTGCGGTGTACGTGCCTTGCTCAGTGCATGGCGTCCCACTTCGGTAGATCAACAACAAACGACGCACTCAGCCTCCAAAAGCCTACAGGCGACCATTTTAATAACCCTTAGCTTTTCATTCCTGAATCCGTCTGCTTACGTAGATACCCTCATGATTATTGGCTCAAAGAGTCTCTTGTTTTCGGCTGATCAGCGGATTATTTTCGGCATCGGCGCTATTCTGGCATCAACCTTCTGGTTCTTTACCCTCACGTATGGTGCCAGCAAGTTGGCGCTAATTTTCCGCTCCAGCTTCGCCTGGCGCACACTTGATATTATCAGCGGTTGCATCATGCTTGTGATTGCGGCGACCATTGTTACTGCTTCTCTTAACATGGTGTAGCAAGCATCATTCAATCCCTGCCCGTCGTGCCTTTTCAGCCGCTTCAATACGGTCGCTTACGGCCAGCTTTTTCAAAACTTGAGACACATAATTACGAACAGTCTTGGGCGATAAGAACAGTTTTTCAGAGATCGTCGGGTTGTCATCTCCAGCAGCAATTAGCACCAGGATATCATGCTCACGACTGCTCAACTTTGGAAGTTCAGCCGTTTCCTTCAAGGGAGATGTTTCTAATTGACTAAAGCTCTGGAGGATATATCCTGCGATGCGCGGGCTAAATACCGCTCCGCCCGCCGCTGCTACGCGAAGCGTTTGCAGCATCTCGCTGTGTTTGATCCCCTTCAAGATATAGCCTGAAGCCCCGGCGCGCATGGCGGCAAATACTGACTTGTCATCTTCAAACATCGTCAGCATCAGGACGCTCATTTCAGGATATTGGTCTTTAATCCGGCGTGTAATTTCAATGCCATTTTCACCCGGCATGTGAATATCCATCAGGATTAAATCAGGGTGTAAACTGGCGAGTTTCTCAATGACTCCTTCGCCGGACTCAGCTTCCCCGATGAGCGCCATATCATCGGTAGACTCGATCAACATGCGTAGCCCATCTCTAAAAATTTCGTGATCATCAACAATAAATATGTTGATCATGCAACTTCATCCTTAATCGGCAGCGGCGCAGAAAGCAAAGGGATAGAAACAGATAAATGGGTTCCATGAGGTATTGTTGGCGTAATAACAAATGTTCCGCCGAGTTCTTCGGCACGTTCGCGCATAGACGTCAACCCGACCCCGGCCATATAGTTTGCAGAGATGCCCACGCCATTATCTATAACCTCTATTGTGAGGGTGCCTCCTTTTATCAGCAGTGTCGCATCACAGCGCGTTGCCTGCGCGTGCTTGATGACATTATCAATTGACGTTTGCATAATGCGAAAGCTCGCCACTTCAACGGCTGCTGTCAGCGGTGGCATCTGCTCTGGCATCTGTAAATTGATCTCCACACTGCCTGTAAGCCTCCCAACAAAATCCTTGACCGCGCCAGTAAGCCCAAACTGATCGAGCATAGGCGGCCTCAGTTCATACACGAGCTGGCGAATGCTGGAAAGTGTTCCCTCAATTCCATTCTGCAGTTCGTCGAGAATCTGTGCCGTTTTCTCCGGGTTTTTGGTAAGCGTTTGTTGAGCAGCCCCCACGCGAAACATCTGCGCTGCCAGTGTAGGCCCTAGTCCGTCATGAAGGTCGCGGCGTAAGCGTCGTCGCTCTTCTTCACGTGCTGTCACGATTTTCTGGCGCGAAAGCTGCAATTCGTGATTCAGGCGGATCTGCTCGATAGCAAAGAGCCGGTATCTATCTATCAAACCCCGGTAGAAAGCTGTGATATATCGCAGCACAAAAATCATAATCAGCATCAGGATCAGGAACTTCATAGAGGTGAATTGAGCAGAATAGTTCAGAAGGGGGGCAACCGGATCGCCAATAATGTCGCGGTACAAAACCCAGATTAGCGTAACGGCGATGATGCCAGAGGTGATAAACATCCAGCGATGCCATCCATACAGCAGGGTTACGAAAATAGCAATCAACAGGGCAACATCGCCAAAGCCCCGCGTCCCGCCATATAGAACCAGTACCGGCGGTACAGCCAGTTGTATGCACAGAACGTAAATTCCCTGCGTAATGTGGGCGTAGCGTGATTTGCGAAAGTAGAGGTTTGCAATGGCAATCGAGTTCAGGCTAACCAGAATGACGACGGATAACGGGGGAGTTGGATCGCCCATGACAACGCGGGCGACAAAGGTGATTGCCAGAATGATGATGGTTGTCACCATCAACCCGATCCACAGTTGACCTCGCAGCCGATCAATATCCTCGCTGTGCAGGTCGGAAATCGGCGCTATGTCTTGTGGGGTGGCGACCATATTTCACCTCTGTCCGCTGGTCATAATGTCAAACTTGGATGTAAGCGAATGCTTTGTGAAAACGTGGCTAACCCCGCAATTATTATGCTAGAGGTATCCTTGCACGAGCATACTGGAATCGACGTTTGCTGTCCATGAATTTTGTATAGTGCTGTCCCAAACTAAAACAGGGTATATGAGGCGGTGCAGTAATCAAAAATGGCGCTTGCACATTCGCAAACCCCATTTGTGTTCCCGGTTACACATTCTCAAAAAGTCAAATGACCTTAACTGAACAAACAGGCCGCCTCATGAGGCGGCCTGTTTGTTCCAAGTGAACTATCTACAAAGCACAATACTTTGCCACGGTGAGCGTGGTACGACTGTGGTATCCGGTGGTGTTTCCGCTACGTTCGGGTTCAGGAAGCTGGTCTGCCCGCGTGAAGCATCGAGATCTGCGGGCAGGCGACCTTCACGGCTAGCCATTTCTTCAGTCGGCGCACCCAACGGATAGACATCATCCGCCAGATCATCGGTCAACTGCTGTGCGTCCTGATCCACGAGAATGGGCGGATCTTCCAGATTGAGCGCTTCGGCGCTGTAGATATCGGGGTTGCCCGAAATATCGGAGGTGAAGATGACCTCTGACAGCCCGCAGACCCAGGTTGGCGCGTAGTCGGGGATATCGTTGTCGGTCAGATGGCGGGTGACGCGGCTGACGACATCGTAGACGTAGATATCCAGATCACCATCCAGATCAGACTGATAGGCGATCAAGCGGCCTTGTGGCGACCACGCGGCGTTAGAAGCGTCTCCGTTGACATCTGAGATGGCGTAGCGACCGCTGCCGCTGGCATTCATGATGTGCAGGACACTGTTGCCTTCACCCTGATACGAACGGAACACGATCTGGCTTCCGTCTGGCGAGTAAGCCGGGTCAATATCCTGAGCATTGCCGTCGCTGAGGCGGGTCAAGCGGAGCGTGCCGAGATCGAGGCGGTAAATTTGCCACAGGCCATCACGGTTGCTCTGGAAAATGATACTTGAGCCATCCGGCGACCAGTACGGATTCATGTCTGCGCCGTCGTCATTCGTCAGGCGGCTTTCCACACCCGTTGTCAGGTCGTACAGGTACAACTCCCAATTGCCGTCACGGGTGGACTGATAGACCAGGCTGTTGCCAGGCCCCCACGCCGGATCGGTGTCGAGAGCGATGGTGTTATAGGTCACGCGCTGCGTCTGTGAGGTATCGCCGTTGGTGGGCGTGACGTAGATTTCCCAGTTGCCGTCACGGTTGCTGGCGAAAGCCATCCAACTGCCATCGGGCGAGAGGCCGGGATCCATATCATCGGCGCTGTTCTGCGTGAGGTTGGCATTGGCATTGGGTGCGCCCGTATAAGTGCCCAGGCGGAAGATTTCCCAGTTGCCGGTGCGGTTGGTGTGATAGACCTGCCACGGCACGCAGCCAACGGAGCAAATCGGGCCGCCGGTTTGGGGTGGCACAATCTGCGTTGGCGCGGGGGTAGGTGTGACCGGCGACGCGGGAATACGGATGGTGATGCTCGCGTCGTCTGTGTCGAAGTTATCTTCGGCGGTGGTCACGGATGCGACGTTTTCCAGAATGCTGCCGCCGGGCGCGTTGGTTTCGACGAGCGCGTTGATGGTGATGCGAGTCGTATTTTCGGCTGGCGCGAGGCTGGGCAGATCGCCGAGGTGGCAGACGAGCACATTGCCGACGACGGGATCGCAGGTGCCTTGATCAGGCACAGCCGAGGCAACCGAGATATACGGCGGCAGCAGATCGGTGACGGTCACATCGGTGGCATCAATGT
>CAZBPB010000206.1:0-7175 GCA_964493565.1 uncultured Pleurocapsa sp.
GTTGGCACTCGCTTTTTGTTGTCCCTCGGCTTAGGACTAATATATAAGGGCGGTTCACGAACCGCCCCTACAGTGATCGTCAGATTGACTTAAATCAAAATCTGCATCGGGTTTTCGAGGATTTTCTTCAGCGCCTGCAGGAACTGCGCGCCCTCCGCGCCATCGCTCACGCGGTGATCCACGCTCACCGTCAGCTTCATGCGCTGGCCGATGCCCAGCGTGCCATCCGGCTTCACCACCGGCACTTTCATGGCAGAAGCTACCGCCAGAATACCGGCTTCCGGCGGGTTGATGATCGCCAGAAAATGCTCGACATCATACGCGCCGAGGTTGCTGACGGTGAAGGTTGCGCCCTGAATATCGTCTGGCTTGACTTTGCCATCACGGGCGCGGGCGATCATTTCCTTGTTCGTCTGCGCCAATGTGCCTAAGGCCACTTTATCAGTGTCCTTACTCACCACATTCATCAGGCCGCCGTTGGGCAGCGCAACCGCAATCGCAACGTTGATCCGCTTCTGCCGCACGATCTTATCGCCGTAAAAGTGCGAGTTCATGTTCGGGAACTGCTTCAAGGCCAGCGCCGTTGCTTTCAGGATCATGTCGTTGACCGTGATCTTGCGCTCGTCTGGCAGGCCTTCGTTCAACTGCTTGCGCAGGTTGAGCATGGCTTCCACATCCACATCGGCGGTGACGTAGAAATGCGGCACCTGCTGCTTGCTTTCGACCATGCGGTTGGCGATGCGCGTGCGAATCTTCGGCGTATCAATTACCTCGACATCCGCGCCCGAAGGAACGGTGCCGTAATTTGGCGCGGCGATACCTGCGGCCTGCGTTTGCGCGGCTACCGCTGCCGGGGTGAAGCTTTCAACATCGGCTTTGGTGATGCGCCCACCGGGGCCGCTGCCTTTGACTAGCTTCAGGTCAATGCCGTTTGTCCGGGCGATCTTACGGGCAACTGGCGAGGCGCGCACGCCGTCGGGCAGATGGCCGTTTTCTTCGACAGCTTCGGCTGCTTGCGCCGGGGTAGGTTTTACCGCGCCGTTGGGTGCTGCAGCAGGCGGCGCCGCTTCGGCCTGAGCGACGGGAACAGGTTCGGCCTGTTTTGCGGGTTGAGCGGCTTCGCCAGCTTCACCGACATAGCCGATGGTTGCGCCCACCTTGAGCGTGGTGCCAGCATCGCCGATCAACTGGGTGATGGTTCCGCTGATTGGCGAGGGGACTTCAACCGTGGTCTTGTCGGTTTCGATTTCGGCGATCACATCGCCTTGATTGATGGCATCGCCGATCTGCTTCGTCCAGTTTAGCAGCGTGCCTTCTTCCATGCCCGAACCGAGGTCAGGCATCACGATTGCTTGCGCCATTAAAGCACCTCTTTCACGGCCTGAATCACTTTGGCGGCGTTAGGGAGCGCCATCAATTCAATATCGCGGGCGTAGGGTAAAGGAACATCGAGCGCGGAAACACGCTTTACGGGCGCGTCCATATAATCAAATGCGGCTTCCTGAAGCTGGGCGGCAATTTCGCTGCCAAAGCTGTAGTGGGGCAGCGATTCTTCAACCACCACGCAGCGGTTGGTCTTTTTGAAGCTTTCGAGCGTCTTGCTCATATCCAGCGGGCGCAGCCAGCGAATGTCAATCACTTCGGCCTGAATATCTTCTTTCGACAGCGCTTCGGCGGCTTCCAGCGACCATTCAACGCCGCGTCCGTAAGAAACGATGGTTACATCGTCGCCTTCGCGCTTGACGGCAGATTCGCCAATCGGGATCAGGTATTCTTCGTCAGGGATCGGGCTGGGCTTTGGATAGAGGGCGATCACTTCGGTGAACAGAATCGGGTTTTCATCGCGAATGGCGGCCTTGAGCATCCCTTTCGCATCGTAAGCATTGGAGGGGCAGCCGACGATCAGTCCGGGAAAATGCGCCCATACCGGTTCCGGCGTGTGGCTGTGGGTGGCGGTTGCCTGATTACCCCAGCCAGTTGCCGCGCGTACCACCAGCGGCACGGTGAATTGACCGTTAAACATATAGTGAATTTTGGCGGCATGATTGATGATTGCATCGAAGGCCAGAAAGGCGAAATTGATGGTCATCATCTCGGCAACAGGTCGCAAGCCAGCCATTGCCGCGCCCGTAGCCACACCGGCAATCGCCATCTCGCTGATGGGGGTATCGCGTACCCGTTCCGCGCCAAACTCTTCGTAAAAGCCGCGGGTTACGCGGTGGGTGCCCTGCCACTTGCCGATCTCTTCACCCATCAGAAACACGCGCTCATCGCGCAGCATTTCTTCGTGAAGGGCGGCGCGCAGAGCATCGCGCATGGATAGGTTCTTCATCGCGTTTTATACTCCGGCGTCAAAGCCAACATAGACGTTGGCAATCAAATCATTGTAATCGGGGGCGGGGCTGGTTACGGCATATTCCACCGCTTCATCCACCACCTGTACGGCTTCGGCATCGAGTCTGGTAAATTCTTCATCAACGTTCTTGTATTTCTTCTTGATGCGTTCGGCCAATACGTTGATCGGATCGCGCGTTTCCCATGTTTCAAGCTCGTCTTTCAGGTCTTCGCGGGCGTTAAACGCTTTGTCAGACACGCCATGACCTTCAAAACGGTAGGTACGGGCTTCCATTAAGACCGGGCCGTTTTCACGGCTCCAATCGAGTTCGGCTTTGACTGCTTCGTAAACTTCTACAACGTCCTGACCGTCTACGCTGGGGCCTTCCTTCATGCCATAGCCAGCCGCGCGTTTGATCGGGTTAGATTGACCGCTGGACTCTTCAATGCGAGTGCCCATGCCGACGAGATTGTTTTCAACGAGGAAGACAATCGGCAGTTTCCATACCTGCGCCATGTTCGCGGCTTCGTGGAAGTAACCATTGTTCAGCGCGCCATCACCGACAAAGCACAACACGGCGCTGCCAGATTTGACATATTTTTCCTTGAGCGCGATACCCACGCCCACCGGAACGTGCCCGCCAACGATGGCATAGCCGCCCCAGAAATTCACGCTGCGGTCTGCAAGGTGCATCGAACCGCCCTTGCCGCCGCTGGTGCCGGTACGCTTGCCCATCATTTCGGCCATCACGCGGTTGGGATCAACGCCGCGCGCAATGGCGATGCCGTGATCGCGGTAAGCGGTGATTACATGGTCATCCACACCCAAGGCCTTGACTGCACCCAAATGGGTGGCTTCGCTGCCGGTGGCAAGGTGCAAATACACGCCGGTGATTTTGCGTGCCGGGTCTTTTTCTTCGAAATACAGGTGATGGCACATGTTTTCGAATCTGCGAATCAGGACGATTTCGCGATACCACTCTAAAAGCGTCTCTTTGGTGAGAGACTCAGTTTTCGTCGCCATTGGCGCTCCTAAATCTCTTCGCGCCTCACGCCGCGAATGGCGGCACAATTTTGAGGCGGCAGAACTTGCGGGGAATACTTTAAGTGTACTTCAAGCGGGGCTGATCTTCAACGCATGGTCATAGGGACAGGCGCGCAGCTACCCGTAGGCTGGCGCAGGATTTGCTTGTTTCCCATACAATATTACGGCGTTATACTGTTCTCCCGCGAGACTGTATACATGGGGGCAAACTGGATCATGAGATTCAAATTGGGACGGCTGGCAGTAGGGATTGCGGTATCGGCGGCACTATTGAGCTTAAGCGCGGGAGTTCTGGCGCAGGATGGGCCGGTAGTTCTGGGGGAACTTCCGGAACCCGTGGCCTCAGGCTTAGCGCCGGTCAACGACATTGAGATGTACTACGCGGTTTACGGTGAAGGCGATCCGCTGATACTGCTGCATGGCGGGCTGGGGAACGCGGATTATTTCGCTAACCAGATCCCCGATTTTGTGGATGCAGGCTATCAGGTGATTGCCGTTGACAGCCGGGGGCATGGTCGTTCCGGCGTGACCGAAACGCCGATTGGCTATTCGCTGATGGCGAGCGATGTGCTGGCGCTGATGGACTATCTGGAAATTGAATCAGCCAATCTGGTTGGCTGGAGCGACGGCGGCATCATCGGGCTGGACATTGCCATCAACAACCCTGAACGTCTGGATAAGCTGGTGGCTTACGGCGCGAACTATATTCCTTCGGGTGTGCGCACGGATACTGGCGACAGCGTGATATTTAATAGGTATATTGAGCAGGCACTGGCTGATTATCTGGCGCTTTCTCCCGCGCCGGAAAATCTGGAGGCGTTCCTCGAAAATATCGGCAATATGTGGGCAACCGAGCCGAATTTCACTGAAGAACAGCTTGCCGGAATCACCACGCCAACGCTGATTCTGGATGGCTGGGATGAGGAAGCGATTTACCCTGAACATGCCTTTGAAATGGCGAGTTTAATTCCTACGGCTGAATTGACGCTGATGCCGGGCACAGGCCATTTTGCGATGTTCCAGACGCCGGAAATGTTCAACAGCATCGTGCTGGAATATCTGGGGCGATAGCTAACGCGTATTCCCAACACCTCCTCTCGCACAAGCGGGGCGAAGGGGAAATATAGAGGTTGTCACAGGGCGGTTTGCGAACCGCCCTATCGATTCCGATGGGATAAGGACTTTCGGGCGGGTTGCGCGGGGTGGCGCTCATGCGTCTATAATTACGTTGATGAGCGCAAAACGTGGGCTTACTTTAGGAATACGGGCGACGGGCATGGGAGTGGCGCTGGCGCTGCTGGCGTTTTCCATGAGCATGATCGGGCAGCAGCCTTTGGTGGCTGTCGCGCAGACTGCCTCTACGCCAACGCCGCTGCCGTTGTTTGCCCTGCCAAACGCAAATTTTGAAAATGGCTATGTTAGCCGTTCACTGGCATTGATGCCATCGGACGGGCGCACGATTATCGCCACAAACATGCTTTCGGACAGCATCACCATTTTTTCCCCCGCGCTGGACTTAACTTACGCGGAAGTGGGCGTTGGCGACGACCCGCGCGCAGTTGCGATCACGCCGAACAGCCGCCGCGCTGCTGTAGTCAATTATGGCGATAACTCCTTGAGCATTGTGAATCTGGAAAACTTCGCGGAAGCCTTCGTTGAGCGCACGGTTGATCTGGGCGGGGTCGGGCCGGTGAGCGTAGTTTCCGGCGATAACGATCTGGCATACGTGGCGCTGCAAATGAGCAGCGAGATCGTTGGCGTTAACCTGCTGACCGGCGAAGTAACAAGACGCATCTCCAGCCCGCCAATGCCAACGGGATTGGCGCTGTGGGGCGAATTTATTTATGTGACTCATTTCAATGATGGCGCGTTCAGCTTAATCTATTTGCCACAGGGGCGGGTAGCACAGACAGTTTCGACAGGTAGGGATAATGGCATTTCAGCGGCGATTGCGCTGGACATTACGCGGGGCATTGTTTATATACCGCAAACGCGATTGAACGCTTCGGCAGAGGATTTGACATATGACCGCATCGCGCAGCCGATCATCAATGTGCTGAACTTGCGGGAATTGCAACCGCAGCTTTCTGAGCAGATTAACTTGACGACATCAGGGCGGCCCGTGAATATGCCGTTTGCGGTGGCGCTGGATCGCTTTAGCAGGCGGTTGTACGTTGCCAACGCGGGCAGCAACGACGTGAGCGTGGTGGATTTAAATACCGGCTTTGTGCGCGGGCACATTGATGTTGGCACGAACCCGCGCGGCCTGCTGCTAAACGTGGACAATACGCGTCTATATGTACATAACGCGCTGGAAAATACGATCTCGATTGTAAACCCGGAAACGCTGGAAGTGCTGGAAAATTTCCCGATCAGCAGGGTAGCAGTACCTGCTGACGAGCTTATCGGGCAGACGTATTTCAACAGCGCGGCCAATCCGTTGATGGCGGCAGGAAACACAATAAGCTGCGCCACCTGTCACTTTGATGGCTTAAGCGATGGCCGGGTGTGGCGTGGTTTTGGCGATACCCCTCTGAATACGCCGGTGTTGTTCGGGCTTCCGGAGACGCCGCCGTACCGGTGGGACGGATCATGGGATGAACTGGCGGATATTGAGATTAAAATACGTCGCTGGCAGGCAGGCGAAGGACTGATAGAGGAGATGCCTTCACCGATTGAGAGCGGCAGTATTCATGCGGGGCTGTCCCCCGAGTTGGATGCGCTGACAACGTATGTGATTTCGCTGCACCCGCCGCAGAACCCGAATCATCTGGATGCCGCGCAGGTGGAACGTGGTCATGAGATTTTTGAGGAACAGAACTGCGCAAGCTGTCATGTAGGGGTGGTTGGCACAGACTTGAACATTCATGATGTGGGTACGGGCGGGGGTTTTGATACGCCGGGACTGCGCTGGTTGTGGTCAAGCGCGCCGTATTTCCACGATGGCAGCGCGGCAACGCTCTCTGAAGTTTTTGAACTGCCGGGAGCGCATCAACTCATTTTCGAGGTCACGCCAGACGATATTGACGCGCTGGCGCAGTATTTGCTCTCGCTGCCAGCGAATGAGTAGCCGGATTTCCTGAGATTTTCCCCGGATACATTTATTTCGCATACCCTATTCAAAATACAATTTAACGCTTGCTAAATTTCCGGTCAGGCTATATATTTATGATGAATATGAGCATAATTATTGCGTCTCAGGGAAAAAGGAATTGCGATGAGCGCAAGCCCCGCGATGCAGGAATATCTGGCAGAGGCATACCGCATCGCCTACTATCAGGATAACGATCCGTATATCTCTACTTCGGCACTTGCAGATGTGATGCATGTTTCTGCCCCGGCGGTAACGCGGATGGTACAGCGTTTGCGCGATGCCGGGTATCTGGAACATGAGCCATATCGTGGAATTATGCTAACGCCGCCCGGCGAACAGGCCGCGTTGGAGAGCATTCGCCGTCACCGTCTGGTGGAAGTGTTTCTGGTCAATGTGATGAAATTTGGCTGGGACGAAGTGCATGACGCGGCGGACACACTGGGCGAAAGCGTGTCTGAAGCTGTAGTTGACCGTATGGAAGTGATGGCGGATTTTCCGCGGCGCTGTCCGCATGGCGAGCCGATACCGTCTGTTGATGGGGTCATGCCGCGTGTGCGTGACTTCCCCTTGAATGAGCAGATGCCGGGCGGGACTTTTGCGATCAGCCGGGTGAATACCCACGATGCCGATAAGCTAAAGTATCTGGGTGAACTGGGATTAAAACCGGGGTCAATTTTTGTGCTGGACGGCCGCGCACCGTTC
>CAZBPB010000207.1:0-5839 GCA_964493565.1 uncultured Pleurocapsa sp.
TGACGTGCCTGCGGACGCACGAATTGCGCAGGAAGAAATTTTTGGGCCGGTGTTGTCTTTGATCCGCGCCAGCGATTTTGAGCAGGCGTTAGAGATCGCCAATAACACCGAATATGGCTTGACCGGCGCAGTATTCACCAGCCGCCGTGATCGCTTGGAGCAGGCGCGGCAGGATTACCATGTTGGCAACCTGTATTTCAACCGGAAATGCACTGGCGCGATGGTCGGCGTGCATCCCTTCGGCGGTTTCAACATGAGCGGCACGGATAGCAAGGCCGGTGGGCCAGATTATCTGCTGCTGTTCACTCAAGCGAAAAGCGTGGCTGAACGGTTGTAAATACGCTGTCAACTTTGCCCCTTTCCATCACGGAGAGGGGCTTTTCGTTTTGCCAGCATTACGCTGAGAATCCTCATTTCTCGTATTTTTGAACAGCATTCTCTTAACCATCGTATTTAGGGATACGACTGCGCGTTTTGCATATTAACGAGGTAACAAATGGATGGCTCCACCCCCATTGTGCTGATCGGCCCGATCTGTGCAGGCAAAAGCACGATTGGCAAAGTGCTAGCTGAAAAATTAGGCCTTCCGCAGGTTGAACTGGACGAAATACGCTGGGATTACTACAAGGAAATTGGTTACGATGTTGCGAAGGCGAAGGAAATTGCCGACAGTGAAGGGATGATCGCGCTGCTGCAATACTGGAAGCCGTATGAGGCTTACGCTGTTGAACAGGTGCTTGCAACACACTCAAATTGCATTATTGATTTTGGGGCGGGGCATTCGGTTTACGAAGACGACTCACTATTTGCGCGTGTTCAGGCGGCATTGGCTCCGTTACCTTATGTGATTTTAATCCTGCCGTCACCTGACCTTGAAGAATCGACGGCTATTCTGAACGCAAGATTTGAAGAACTACTTCAGCGTGAAGTAGGAACAGTTGATTCAGGACTGCTCAAACTGAACGAGCAGTTTGTAAAACACCCTTCTAATCATAAGTTGGCGAAAATGGTCGTGTACACGCAGGGTAAAACGCCTGAATCAACGACTGCGGAAATTATCGAAAAGCTGGCGTAATGCCTTACCGCTGCCGATTGCGGCTGGCAATATCCACAATCTTTGAATGCGGCGCGAAAATGACCAGCGTATCGCCGGGCTGCACCACAATATCCCCTGACGGGTGTACTTCTGGCGTCTCGTTGCGACTGTGCAGCACGATGTCCATCTTTTGCTGATTCTGAATGTTATCAATGGTTTTACCCGAAAGAAATGATCCTTGTGCCACTTTGAGGCGGATCATGCTGTAGATCACGCCGTGCATAGTGAAGGATTGGGCGATTTCCACGCCAACGGCAGCGCCAGCAAAGGCGGGGGCAGCCATATCCGAGGCACTTAAAACAGCTTCAACACCCAGATATTTTTTGAGTTGTTCCGCGAATTTTGCATCCCATGAGCGCACCACAATACGTAAATTCGGGTTCATATCGCGGGCGCGTAGGGTCACTTCCAGATTGAGTTGATCGTTGCTGGTGCACACTACCAGCGATTCTGCGTAGGGCAGCCCCGCTTTCACCAGCGTTTCTACTGATCTGCCATCTGCGCTGATCACCGGTACGCCCATCCGGCTTAATTCGTCCTCAATTTCACGTGAAGCCTTCTGATCAATGGCGACGATCTCAAAGTTCATCTCTGCCAGCGTGCGTACCACGCGCAAGCCAACATGACCAACGCCGAGCACAATCACATGATTCCGATAGGTGCCTGCCACTGCTTCCTCCCACGCGCGGCGGCGTTCACCGCGATTAAAGAATGTTTGCACAAAATCAACCACGCCGCGCCCGACTACAAACAGCCCGATCAGCGGCATGACATACCAGAAGATCAACAACTGGGGTTCCGGCGGTACCGGCACTTCAGGAATGCCCTGAAGCGTCATCAACTGCACCATGTCGTAAGGCAGTTCTATAAATGGAATGTGCTCACCATGGATGGCGGCATATAATTCTCCATACAACCAACCACCGCCAAAGGTTGCGATCAGGAATACCATGATCGGAATGCGAAATTCGCGGATCAACGCCGAAGTATCATGCCAGATGACGCGCAGTATGCGGATTAAGCGCCCGCTGCGACGGCGGGCATGAGGAAGTACAAGTTCGTGACGAATCATGAGAACGGATTATAGCCGCTGAATTAGCGGTTAAAATAGAGATATGAACAGTAACTTCACCGAAACCGAAATCAAGCTGTACGTGCCAGACCTTCACGCGGTTGAGCAGCGGCTGGTCAGCGCAGGGGCAATTTTGAAAGCGCCGCGTGTTTTTGAGCGCAACTTTCGCTATGACCGCGCCGATGGCAGCCTGAGCGCGAATGCGGTGGTGCTGCGTTTGCGGCAGGATACGCGGGTGCGGCTGACATACAAAGAAGACTTACCAGAAACACAGGGAACTGACGCTTTACTTGGCGGCGTATCCAGCCGCTTCGAAGCCGAAGTTGAGATCAGCGATTTTGAAACGATGGACACCATCCTGCGTAAGCTGGGCTACACCCCCTATATGGTGTACGAGAAGTATCGTACGACCTATTTGTTAGGCGACGCTGAAATCACACTGGATGAACTGCCTGTTGGAACCTTTGTGGAAATTGAAGGCGACGCCGATGCTATTCAAAAAGCGATTGGAAGTGCAGGGCTGCAAACTGCGCGACCGATGCCATCCAGCTATACGATCATATTCGCCCGCGTACAAAAGCGTTTAGGGTTGCAATTTGCTGATGTTACGTTTGAGAACTTTGCCGGCATTGAAGTGCCTGAAGAAGCGTTATTTGAGTAGGTGATCATGTCGTGTGGGCGATTTGGCGCAATAAGGGATCAAAAAAAGGTGAGCCATGAAGCTCACCCTTTGATTTGCGCTGCTTAACGATTACTTCTTCTTATCCGCTGCGTCTTCCGCCGCTTTCAGGTCATTGAGGTTGATCACTGTGGTCGGGGCGTCTTCATCAGCGGCTTCTTCAATCGCCTCTTCAACGATTTCTTCGGCTACGGCTTCCTCAATCGCCTCTTCAACGATTTCTTCGGCTGTTGTGCCCTCTGCTATCGCATCCACCGGGCCGGCAGCATCAGTACCCCAACGCTGCGTGAAGCCAACCCTGCGCTTGTCTGGCTCAAGGTGGCTGATACGCAGGCTGAGACGGTCGCCCTTCTTGACGTAAGAGTGTGGCTCTTTCAGTGAACCGTTCCCCATTTCGCTCAGGTGCAGCAGACCTTCCAACCCGTCATCCAGCGCCACGAATGCGCCGAAATCAACCACATTGGTGACAGTACCTTCGACCAGTTGGCCTTCGTGATACTTTTCACCGGCGCTTTCCCACGGATCGGGCAGCAGTCGTTTGCGGCTGAGCGCAATACGGTTGGTTTCCCGGTCAAGGCTGAGCACGTAAACTTCAATATCTTCGCCAACGCGCAGCACGTCACGCGGATGATCCACACGGTGCCATGCCAGCTCGCTCACGTGAATCAGGCCGTCCGCGCCGCCGAGGTTGACGAACGCGCCGAAGTCACGCAGACCGGTGACCTTGCCCTGAACCACATCACCTTCCTTGAGTTCAGCCAGCAGGCGGGCTTTGTGCAGCGCGCGCTGTTCACGCTGGGCTTCGCGCTCGCTGAAGATCAGACGGCGGCGGCTTTGATCAACTTCGATTACTTTGACCGTCAGCTTATCGCCAATCAGATCGTCCCATGTATCACGACTGCCGCTGCTGGTGGTAGAAATCAGGTGTGAACTGGGAATAAACCCTTCGAGGCGGTTCCACTGAACCAGAATGCCGCCGCGGTTGTGCCCCTTTACTTCTATCTGAACCACATCTTCAGTCTTCAGCAGTTCGCGGGCTTTTTCCCAGTCGTACTGCTGCATACCCATGTTAATAGAAACGGTCAGATTATCGTTCGGGTCACGATTCAGCACATAAACCGGGACGTTATCGCCCACCTTCAGGCGTGCGCGTACTTCCGGATCAAGTCGTTCGAGATCGGCGATGGGGACGATGCCATCATATTTAGCGCCAAGATCTACAATGATCTCGCGCTCGTCAATTTGTAAGATTTCAGCGTTGCGAATCTCGCCACGCTGAGGCTGATCGTAGCCTTCCGACGCTTCCAGAAGTGCCTGAAACTCATCGTGAAGTGCTTTCTTATCCAGCTCAGATTGGGGTGTTGCCATAAACTAAACCGCCTTCGGATAGAGTGTAGAACCGCGCTGCCATGTCATCTGTATTAGACGCTCATGGCGAATAACTTATTACCTGTGAATATTGCTTTCACAACCGCCAAATATGACAGACAGCATAACATACATGGTATTATAGCGTATCAAGTATTTGATTCTCGCAAACACTCAAGACTTTCTAATTCGCCTCTGGCTCTGGTGAAAGCATTCGCATCCCCCGCGTTCCGCGATCCATTTCCCATGGATAAACGACGTATGCATCCGTTACCGCGCCATAAAAATCGGGCTTCAATTTCTTGAACAATGAGCGGTAGGGGTTGAAATGCAGCACGCAACTGTAAGGGGTTGCCCCCGCGCTTGAAACGCGCTCGCGCACAGCCGTACTGGTGCGACCACTACCCCATACGTCATCCACGATCAATACAGTTCTACCTTCCAGTAAGGCATTATCTGGAAACTGTAGAAATGACGGCCACGCCATTAAACCGGCAAGACCAGCGGTTGCGGGAAAATCTACCGCCGCTGTAAGCAGGTGCTCAATCTTTAATGACTCTGCCAGTAATCCCCCCGGTATAACACCGCCTCGCGTGATCATCACCATACCGTCAAAACTTCCGACGCTGCGCAGCTGCGGAATCAGGATATCAATGAGTTTGTCCACATCCACCCATGACATTACTTCATGGCGGGGCAGTTGTTCCGGTCGTTCGGTCATAGCTTTGTTGCCTCAGGCAAAGATGAAGATAAAACTCACTTCCAGATTATCAGCAAGTATATCAGTCGTTGGCACGTTAGGGAATTGTTATGTTTTGAGAATGCCTGCGCAATATTACGCAGGCAGCACAATAAATAAGGCGGCCAGGTTAGGTCGCCTTATCCAGATACTTCATGCCGTTAAAGACCTTACGATTCGTGATCGCCGTAGAGCATCTTGAGATTCTGTTCCTGTTCGGGGCTTAGAGAGGTCTGGATCACATGACCGTTATAAGGCTTCAACCGCGCCAGAATCTGACCGGGATCGGTGCCGGAAACCCACATGAACAGCGCCGATGTGCCGGGCTGTATGGTATCGCTAACTTCGCGGATAAAATCATCGGAGATACCGGTGTCGCGGAACGCCGCAGCTAAACCGATGGCGGCGCCAACCAGCGCTCCCAGCCCTGGCACGAAGAACAAAAGACCGATCAACATGCCCCAGAAAGTTCCGCCGACGACCTTTTGACCGGTATGGCGGCGAGCCTGATTCATCTTCACCTTGCCATCCAGCCCACGCTCAACTACTACCAGATCGCCCAGCCCGACAACTTCTCCGCTTTCCAAAGCATCAAGTTCAGCCCGCGCTTTTCCGGCGGTATCAATGTCCTTAAACGCAACAACTACTAAGTCTGCCATGTTACATGCCCCTCATATAATTGAATCGTGAATCAATTTAGCTGGTAATTTTAGCGAGTGTTGTTATGTTTGGCGACAATTCAGTTGCATATGTTTCTACTGTTGTTTTTCGCGGAGCAGATAGCCCAACCGCAATGCTCGCCCACCACAACACCTGAAAATGCAGGAGGCTAGCGGGATAATGATCCAGCCACCCAACCGCCGCCAATCCTATGAAAATTCCCAG
>CAZBPB010000207.1:5849-7128 GCA_964493565.1 uncultured Pleurocapsa sp.
GAACAGCGCGAATCGCCGCCAAACAACCGGAGATAAGGGCAATTCCAAGAAGGACGATCCCCGGCGTTCCTAATTCAGACCATGTAAGCAAATACACGTTGTGTACGTTGTCGCCGCGCAGATCGTAAAACGTGAATTGCAAATAGAAACTGGCTCGCCATGGGAAGTTGCCAATCCCAAAACCTGTTAACGGTGCTTGTTCAACAGCTTTCAGCGCAAACTCGGTGAATACGATGCGGTCAGCAATAGAGCGCTGCTCGGTTCCTTCCTCACCTACGCCCGCCCGCGCGGAAAGGAGCGAGCCGTACTGCGAAACGAAGAGCGCAGCCATGAGCACACAAATGCAGGCAGTCAGAATTGTAGGAATCAAAATGTCCCGCTGTTTCAACTTGCGCCAGCCAAATAACAGTACAACGCACCCGCCGAAGAATAATCCTCCCCATGCCGCCCTTGAGAAGGTGAGAAGCAGAGCGTAGAGGCCGAATGGGATGATCACAACCGCAAGTGTTCGCTGCCAGCGGCTGTCAGAAATCGCCCATGAGGACGCCGCCAGCAGGCTAACCATTAAAAACCCGGCCAGCAGGTTGACGTGAGGTAATAAGCCAAAGGGGCGAACAAAGGTGATTTCGCCTGCGCGTACGATGGAAACACCGGGGGTAAGAATATTATAGGGAAACTCGCCCAGCGCGATCAGTCCGATAGCACCGCCTGCGTGTGCCTGTAAAAGTGTGAGCATTGAATTCCAGACCAGCCCGAACACGAGCGCGCCGATAAGTTTTTGCGGCTGCACCTGTAAACAGGCGGCGGTGATTGCAAATAGGATAGCAACGCCTAACTGCAGCGCGGCAGTGGCGGCAACATCCGGACGGATTATCCGAACAAAAGCCCATGACTGCGAGAGATATGCCCAGATCGCCAGCAGCAAAAGCGAGATTGCCCAGATGGCGCGCAGTTTGCTTTTCGCAAATTCCCGTATTCCTGGCATGCCGGCGATTAACCACCAGAAAATTGCCCATACAAGTGGAACGAAAAGGGCGAAACGGGTGACGTAAAGACGGCTGAATACTGGCAGAAAATCGCTAAAACGCAGCCAGACCGGAGTGAGTAGAAAGGCGGCAATGATGCCAATTTCGGCCATGCGCTGGCGAAAATGTGTCGGGCGCTGAATCAAGAGGTTATCCGGCTGGAATAAGCACAACATAGAGGATATTGCAAAACTCTCAAACAGCACAAACCACGAATCGGAAATAAGGATTTGCTAAAAGCCGATTAAAAGGTG